>JAUWVD010000017.1 GCA_030617585.1 Candidatus Methanophagales archaeon | reverse complement strand
AGTAGAAGTTATACTTTATATACAAAGATAAATACGGCATAACGGGAATAAAAACCAACGAGAGGATGTGATATGAACAGATATGTTCCTTTTATAACGCTGTCAGAGCTAAAACCGCGTGTTTGGATTACTCTTTCGGGCTGCAACTTCAAATGTAAAGGATGCTTTAGTCTAGCTCGTAATCCAATAGGCGAGCAGATGACAGTTGAACAGTTAATAAGCCTGGTGAAGGACTCAGCAAGTGGATGTTATAGCGCACTGGAAGAAGTGGTAATAACGGGTGGCGAACCTACGCTAAACAGGCATTACCTCGTAGATTTGGTATCGCAGTTAAAGGAATTTGTTGGTTGGATAGTGCTTGACACGAATGGGTTTCTTTTGGACGATGCGTACTTAGAAGAGCTAATAGCGGCGGGTTTAACGGAGGTTACTTTTGATTTGAAGGCATGGAGTGAAAAACTGCATGAATGGTACACGGGATATTCAAATAAAAGTGTATTGGAGAACATAAGGAATGCGTATGGAAAGGTAAGGCTCGTAGTGAATACCGTGTACATACCGGGAATTGTGGATGACCGTGAAATAGAGCAGATAGCGAAGTTTTTAGCGGAAATAGACACAAATGATGAGATAGATTACAGAATAAATAGATTCCGCGCGGAATTGAGTTACGAGAATATATCAAGGAATCCCTATCCAGAGGAGATAGAGCGTGCTTATTCGATTGTTGCTAAATACATGAAAAATTCGGTGATAGGTAAGAGTTGTGTGCGAGAACGGAAGATAGAGGTAAAACGGAGCTGGATAACGGTATTCCCGGATGGTACGCTAAAAAGACGGACTTTAGATGATTATCGGGAAGAGAATAAAAGGATGGCTTTTGTTTAGTTTAGTTTTGCAACTCACGAGATTACACAGGTTTTCACTTAAAATCTTTCATCACCTTCGTGATATTTTCCACTACGTCCGTAGCAAGCAACCCATACCCCTTCTCTTCAAATGCTAGGTCGCCCGCAGCGCCATTTACAAATGCAGCAGCAGTTGCCGCTTTTAACGGGTCAGAAACGATGGCAAAGAAAGCACCTGCTATGCCTGCCAGCACATCGCCCGTGCCGCCAACGGTCATCCCCGCATTTCCTTTTCGGGTTAGCTTTACCCTAACACCGTCCGATATAATGTCAGAGGGGCCCTTCATCAAAGTGACAACTTTGTTTAGCTTTGAAAACTCTTTCACAAACTCTATCCTTTCTTCCGTATTGGCCTCAGGAGGCACTTCTACGTGCCCTTCCTTACCGCCCATCTTCGAGAATTCGCCTGCATGTGGTGTTACGATAACGTGCTTATCTTTCAGCGGCAAATGCAACCCGTAAAAACCATCCGCATCCACAACCACGTTCTTTGCAGCTTCGATTATCATTCCTACCGCCTTTTTTGTCGCTTCTTCTGCGCCCAGGCCCATGCCTATCACCACCACATCATGCTTCTTTATCAAGTTTGATACCACTGGCACATCCTTTTCTACCAATATCTCAGAAGAAAGCGGTTGGACGATCAAATTAGGCGATATAGAAGCGATAATGGACGATACGCTTTTAGGTGCTGCTATTGTCACCCAATCGGCACCCGCATGCAGTGCAGCAAGAGCTGCCAAGGTGGGCGCACCAAAAAAAGGGCCACCGCCTACTATCAACACCCTACCGTTATCTCCTTTATGGCTGCTTGCTTTTCTCTTCGCTACTATCCGCACATCGGCAGGACCTGCTAATCGCTCCATTCCATCTGGAATGCCTATATCTGCAACCACCAATTCACCAACGTATTCCTTAGCATTTAATAAACCCCTTTTCGCACTGTGGAACGTGACAGTGAGATCAGCTCGAACCGCCTTTTCCGATTCGCCTGTATCGGGATCTAACCCCGAGGGCACGTCCACTGCAACAACGAATGCGCTAGCATCATTTATCAAATCAATTGCAGTTGCGTCAGGCTCTCGTATTTTACCGTGTATTCCGGTACCGAAAATCGCATCTATTATCACCTCTGACCTGGATAGCGTTTTGAGTTCTGAAGAGTCTGTTATCTCTACAATGTCAAAACCGTTTTCTTTTAAAATTCGCATGTTTCTACTCGTCTCTTCTGTTCTCAGATCTTTTGAACGGCCAAGCAATACGATTTTTACGTCAAAGCCATGCAAATGCCGTGCAGCCGCAAAGGCATCGCCGCCGTTATTGCCCTTACCTGCCACTACCGTTACGCTCGTTCCTTTGCTTGTAAACCGCTTCTTTATCTCGTTTGCAACGTTAGCACCTGCATTTTCCATTAGCTGTATCGGTATCAGCCCATAGAATTTGCAGTTCTCATCCAGAGCAGCCATCTCCTCTGATGTGATGTGTCTTATCATTATTATTCTACCCTCTGTCTCTTCTTAGCGAGTGTGATCAATAAAAAACATTTTTGCATTTGACAAGCCCTGGGCGGGATTCGGACCCGCGGTCTCCACCTTACCAAGGTGGCGCATTAGCCCCTATGCTACCAAGGCGTAATATAACATAATAACTAATGTTTATATAAAATGAAGAGGATGTAAAGAGTAAATGGAAATAGGCATATTAGGACCAGAAGGTACGTTTTCTGAAACCGCCGCAATGCTATGGTTAAAAGAGGGCGGTAGAATTGAGAACTTTGCGATAAAATATTATGAGACGATATTTGACGTTTCCGAGAGCATATTAAAAAAAGATGTGAATTATGGGATTGTACCAATAGAGAATTCCTTAGAGGGGTCAGTAGGCGACACGTTAGATGTGCTTTCGACCGAGAATGCAGACGAGATGCAAATAGTAGGTGAAGTTTTAGTGCCAATAAGGATTTGCTTACTCTTCAATGGCTCTTTTCCAGAAATAAAAAAGATAGTTTCACATCATCATGCATTAGCGCAATGTAAGCAATTTATACGGGAACGATTGAAGGGTGTTGCGCTGAAATCCGTGGACAGCACGGCAAGTGCCGCG
Organism: Candidatus Methanophagales archaeon; assembly: GCA_030617585.1. GTDB lineage: Archaea > Halobacteriota > Syntropharchaeia > Alkanophagales > Methanospirareceae > Methanophaga. The sequence continues at coordinate 9,097 of JAUWVD010000017.1, read as the reverse complement.
AAGCTGGCGGCGCAATCAGAAGAAATAGCGGCATTGGCTTCCGCAGAAGCAGCGAAGATGTACGGTGTTAATATATTAGCGGAAGACGTGCAGGACAAGGATAGCGTTACGAGATTTGTCGTGCTTTCCTCGTCCGGTATTAAAGCCGCACCTACTGGCAAGGACAAGACCTCGATACTGTTATATGTAAAAGAGCGGCCAGGTGCTTTATACGAGGTATTAGGCGAATTCGCTCTGCGTGGACTAAACCTTACGAAGATCGAATCGCGACCTTCCAAGCGCGCATTGGGCGATTACATGTTCTATATCGATTGCGAAGGGCACTTAGAAGAAGCGGAGATACAAGAAGCGTTAGAAGGCGTTGAAAAGAAAGCGACAATGTTGAAAATTCTCGGGACTTATCCTATAGCCAGGAGAAAATGAAAATATTGGTTACCGGTGGAGCGGGATTCATAGGTTCGCATGTGGTTGATAGGTTACTAGACGCGGGACATGAGGTTTTAGTCATGGACAACTTAAGCTCCGGGAACGAGGAATTCATAAACCCGCATATAGGCAAAGAAAATTTCCGGTTTCATAAGCTAGACCTCTTACATAGCGATATAACAGCCTTTTTTGACGGTGTTGATGCAGTTTGGCATCTTGCTGCGAATCCCGAGGTGCGGCTAGGTGCGGAAGATACAAGAGTTCATTTAGAGCAAAATGTAATCGCAACCTATAATGTGCTGGAAGCAATGAGGCGAAAAGAAGTGCCGAGGATTCTCTTCACTTCCACTTCCACCGTTTACGGCGAGGCACATATACTGCCCACCCCGGAAGAATATCCAACAATTCCCATCTCGCTGTATGGCGCCTCGAAACTTGCCGGCGAAGCTTTTATCGCTTCTTACTGCCATACCTTTGAGATGCAAGCCTGGTTATATCGGTTTGCAAATGTTATAGGCAGACGGTCCTCGCACGGTGTAATTTACGATTTCATCAATAAGATTCGATCCAATCCGAACGAGTTGGAAATCTTAGGTGATGGCAAACAAACGAAATCATATATCTACGTGGATGATTGCATAGACGCCATGCTTGCGGGCATAAGTTCAAAAGCGGGAGGTGATAAAAAGGTGAATATCTTCAATATCGGGTCGGATGACATGATAAGCGTGACGCGAATTGCAGAGATTGTGTGTGAAGAGATGCACACCACGCCCAATTTCAAATTCACCGGCGGTAAAAGGGGCTGGAAAGGTGATGTGTCCGTTATGTCGCTCGATGCGTCAAGACTAAATAAATTGGGCTGGAAGCAGAGGTATAATTCAGAAGGTGCCGTGAGAAAGGCAACTAAGGATTTATTGGCGGTTCTCGGGACAATCACGAAGAGTAAATAATATCCATTATGTTTAGTTTAGTTTAGTAAACATGCCAGCATATATTGCGACATACGAAAGAGGCGAGCTTGAAGAACGGATAAAGACGCTTGAGGATATGCTAAACGAGTGTAAACTATGTCCGAGAGGATGCGGCGTTAATCGAAACAGGGACGAGAAGGGATATTGCAACTCAGATAAAAATTTGGTGGTATCCGGCGTGCAGCCACATTTTGGAGAAGAGGATGTGTTAGTTGGGACTTATGGCTCGGGAACGATATTCTTTACTAACTGTAACCTTGGCTGCGTTTACTGCCAAAACTATGACATAAGCCACTTAGGATATGGACAGAGGATGACGGAGGAAGAACTTGCGATTCACATGCTCAATCTGCAAAAGAGCAGTTGTCATAACATAAATTTCGTCACTCCTACGCATTACACGCCGCAGATCGTGAAAGCGCTGAGAATAGCAATACAAAAGGGGCTTCAGATCCCTATCGTTTACAATTGTGGCGGATACGAGGCAAAAAGCACCATTGAGTTGCTAGATGGTATCGTCGATATATACATGCCAGACATAAAGTATGGCGATGTGGAAAGTGGCGAGAGATATTCCAATGCACCCGATTATTTCACGGTCTGTAAAGAAGCGGTAAAGGAGATGCACCGTCAGGTAGGCGATTTAAAAGTGGATGGAGTAGCATGGCAAGGGTTACTGATACGGCATTTAGTGCTTCCAAACGGGTTAGCAGGCTCCGCAGAGGTTCTTAAGTTTATTGCTACCGAAATATCAACGGAATCGTATGTGAACATAATGCTGCAATATAGGCCTATGTATAAGGCGTACGAGTATAAGGAACTGAACAGAGGTATAAATATGAGTGAATACCGGGATGTAATAGATATAGCGAGTAAATTAGGCTTGCACAGGGGATTTGAGCGGGTGTAGGAGTAAAGAAATAATGGAAGAAGATAATATCTCTGAGAAATAACGTTTGAGGTATTGCAATGACAAGAGAAGAAAAGGATGAAATAAGATTTTTAGGCACTGCGGGTGCGCGATTCGTAATGATAACACAATTTCGCTCTTCTGCTGGCACTGTTCTTAGCTTACACGGCACAAATATCCTTATAGATCCGGGTCCTGGCACGTTGGTTAGGTTTGCGTCCAGTAAGCCGAAGCTCAACCCAGCTAAGCTGCATGCTATTGTCCTGACGCATAAGCATTTAGACCATTCCAATGACGTAAACGTGATGATAGAAGCGATGACAAAGGGCGGATTCAAGCACAGGGGGGTGCTCCTCTGTCCAAACGATGCCCTAACAGACGGAGGCGATGCGGTTGTCTTGAACTATTATAAAGGGCTTTTGGAACGGATAGAAGTGCTAAAGGAAGGTGGTACCTATACCGTTGGTGAAATCATGATAAATACACCTAAAAGGCACGTGCATGGTGTGGAAACGTATGGGTTGAACATAGGGCTAAAAGACGAAGAAGAGACTAAAGTGTCCTTTATTGCGGATACACGCTATTTCGATGGTTTAGAGAATTATTACGGTGGTAAAGTGCTCGTGCTGAACGTAGTGATGTATCAAAGGCGAGAGGGAGTGGACCATCTATGCGTGGAAGATGCGAAAAAGATTATAGACATGAAGCGGCCAAGAGTTGCGATACTTACACATTTCGGGATGACCATGTTGAGAAATAAGCCATGGGCAATAGCGAAGCAGTTGAGCGAAGAGACGGGTGTGGAAGTAATAGCAGCGAGAGATGGTATGAGATTTGACCTTGATACGCTTGGGTGATAAGGATCTGTCGTAGGGCAAAGGGCAAAGGGCTGGGGGCTTAGGGCTAAACGTGACATAAACCAAGGATATTAGGATTTATGATTTCCCATCCCAAGTTCTTTAGGAGAAGAGGGAGGATCACTTCTTCTCACCCTCTCCCGTCACATCATAATCTACATCAACGTAATCGCCTTCGCCCTCTCCCTTCTTCTCTCCTTTCCCTTTCTCTTCTCCCGCTTGCTTAGCAGCTTCCTCAGCGGCCATCTTCTGCGCCTCCTGATACACGACAGCAGAAACCTCGTGCAGTGCTTTCGTCAACTCATCCAAATCCGTTTTTATCTTTGCCATGTCATGTGCCTTTAGCGACTCTTTCAGCGTATCCTTAGCACGCTCTACATTCTCTTTCTGCTCTTTACTTATCTTATCGCCAAGTTCACTTATCGTCTTCTCAGAGGTGTAAACGAGCGAATCCGCTTGATTTACGAGTTCCACCTCTTCCTTCCGCTTTTTATCCTCTTCGCTGTATTTCTCACTCTCTTTTACCATCCGGTCTATATCATCGTTGGCGAGTTTTGTTGACGCGGTTATACGTATAGATGCTTCTTTTCCCGTACCCATATCCTTTGCCATGACGTTTAAAATCCCGCTTGTATCAATATCAAATGTGACCTCGATCTGAGGAATACCACGTGGTGCCGGTGGGATACCATCTAAATGGAATCTACCTAACGATGTGTTATCCACAGCCATCGGCCGCTCGCCCTGCGAGACATGAATCTCCACGCTCGTCTGATTCTCTGCGGCAGTCGTGAATACCTGTGATTTCTTCGTTGGTATCGTTGTGTTTCTCTCTATCAATGTAGTTGCAACACCACCTAAGGTCTCAATACTAAGCGTAAGGGGCGTAACATCAAGCAGAACTATCTCTTCCTTTACCTCTCCGCTAAGGATACCTGCCTGTACCGCAGCACCTCTGGCGACCGATTGCATGGGATCAACACCGCCTTCCGTCTTTTTACCCAGTATCCGTTCAAATCGTTCTTTCACTATCGGCATCCTCGTGGGTCCGCCGATAAGGATTATCTTATCTATGTCACCAGGCGAGAGCTTTGCATCTCCTAACGCGTTTCTTATAGGTTGCTCGAGCCTTTTCAGTGTCGGCGCGGCAAGTTCTTCTAATTTAGCCCTCGTGAGCGTCACCTCAAGATGCTTCGGCTCGCCACCCACAACGGCAATGAAAGGCAAATTAATAGTAGTAGAAACAGAAGAACTGAGTTCTATCTTCGCTCGTTCCGCTTCGTCTCGTATTCGCTGTGTCGCCGTAAGGTCGCCACTCAAATCCGCCCCTTCTTTATCCTTAAATCCCTTTATGAGCCAATCTATTACGGCCGTGTCCATATCAGTTCCACCCAGAAGAGTATCACCGCTTGTAGAAAGGACCTCAAATACACCTTCGCCTACGTCCATGATAGTAACATCAAAAGTACCGCCACCAAAGTCGAGAACGGCAACCTTATATTCTCCACCTTTTCCAAGTCCATAAGCCATTGCCGCCGCAGTAGGCTCGTTTATTATCCGTTTCACCTCAAAACCTGCGATCTCACCGGCATCCTTGGTCGCCTGTCTTTGATTGTCATTAAAATAGGCCGGCACTGTGATAACAGCCGCATCCACACCCTCACCTAAATACGCCTCGGCATCCGTTTTTATCTTCTGCAATATCATGGAGGAGATCTCTTGCGGTGTAAACTTCTTGTCTACAGTCTTCACATATATCTTCTCGGGACTCCCCATCCGCCTCTTCGCTTCTCTTACAGTACCTTCGGGATTAACCACCGCCTGCCTCTTTGCTGCTACGCCTACTAACCGCTGACCATCCTTTGTGAATGCAACCACCGACGGAAACATCTTCCCGCCGTATGCGCTTCCTTCCGCACTTGGTATTATCTTCGCATCACCACTTTCATCAACAAAAGCCGCTTCTGAGTTTGTCGTTCCGAGATCAATACCTATTATTCGCCCCATTTTTTACGCTACCTTCCCTTATTTAGAATTATAAAAATAAAAAAAAATAAGAGGGAAAAAATTAATATTCCCCTTCCATTCCTGGAGGCATACCGCCACCTGGAGGCATACCGCCGCCACCTGGAGGCATACCAGCCGAACTCGATGCTATTACATCGTCTATACGCAAAATCATCGTTGCTGACTCTGTTCCAGAGCTAATAGCCTGTGTCTTAACCCGTAAAGGCTCGATAACACCCGCTTTTTTCATGTCCGTTGGCTCGCCCTTGAACACGTCTAAGCCGGCAGTCTTCTTACCCTTCTCGTGTGCAGACCTAAGAGCCACGAGCATATCTATGGGATCTAAGCCTGCATTCTCAGCAAGCGCCCTTGGAATGACTTCGAGCGCATCTGCAAACGCCTGTATCGCCAGTTGTTCTCTGCCACCTACACTTGCAGCATATTCACGCAGCTTGAGTGCCAGTTCTATCTCTACAGACCCGCCTCCGGCTACATATTTACCATCTTCCAGTGCGCAAGCCACTACTCTCAGCCCATCGTGCATACCGCGCTCTAACTCGTCCACTACATGCTCTGTCCCGCCTCGCAGCAGTATAGATACAGCTTTCGGATTGTGGCAGTCTTCCACGAATATCATCTCTTCTCCGCTTATCTTTCGTTCAGCAGCCAGCCCTGCTTTTCCAAGATCGTCTGGTCTAACTTCCTCTAAGGTTGTCAATATCTTTCCACCGGTTGCACTAGCCAACTTCTTCATATCGCTCTCTTTTACTCTTCTAACTGCCATTACAGCGGCCTTTGCCAAATAGTGCTGTGCCAGGTCGTCTATACCTTTCTGACAGAAAAGTACATTTGCGCCACTCGCCGTTACCTTGTCCACCATATCCTTCAGCATCTTCTCCTCTTCGTCCAGGAACGCTTTTAGCTGATCGGGCGCGGTAATCTCTATTTTAGCATCCACTTCGGTCTTCTCTATCTCAAAAGCCGAATTTATCAGCGCTATCTTCGCATTCTCAATCTTCTTCGGCATTCCCGGATGCACTCGCTCCTTGTCTATTACCATACCACTTATCAACTCTGTATCATCAGCGCTGCCACCTACCTTCTTCTCCAACTTTATGTGGTCTATATCTATCTCATGCACGCCCTTTTCCGATATCGTTTTCACTGCATTCACTGTAAGGTCGACCAGCATATCCCTTGCAACCTCAGCACCTTTGCCGGTCATAGAAGTCGCTGCTATCTTCCTTAGCAACTCTGTATCCGTTGGTGTGATGTCGTATGCCAACCCATCTAAGATTTCGTACGCCTTCTCTGCTGCCAATCTATACCCAGTTGCAATCAATGTTGGATGCACTTCCTGGTCTAGAAGATCTTCCGCTTTCTTCAGCAACTCGCCTGCAATAACGACTGCGCTCGTTGTTCCATCTCCGACCTCTTCGTCTTGTGTCTTCGCTATCTCCGCCATCATCTTCGCCGCTGGGTGCTCGATATCCATCTCCCTTAATATCGTTGCCCCATCGTTCGTTATGACAACATCGCCCATCGAATCCACTAACATCTTGTCCATCCCTTTTGGACCGAGAGTGGTCTTAACTGCAGCAGCAATGGTCTTCGCTGCAAGTATGTTCCTGCTCTGTGCGTCCCTACCTCTTGTTCGTTCACTACCTTCCTTCAATATTAATACTGGTGTTCCACCTAATTGTGCCATTATTTCTATATCACTAGCAGTAACTATATTTTTAGTTCTATATAAAGGTTACCCTCCCATTGTGTAATAAGAGGTGATGGTAATGGCAGGATTTGACGACAAAAATATCGTGAAGATGGTTCAAACGCTAAACAAGCATTTGCCCGTTGAAAGAAAGACACTTTTAACATTGCTAAAGGAGGCTAAACCAAGTGTGCAGGGAAGAGATAAGAGCGTTTATCGAATAAAAAGAGAAGAACTAGAGTTCATCGCGAAACTGATCCCGAAAGAGGATTATGCTAAATTACGACTGCCAATATACATAGAATTGACGCCCGACTATGGTAGAGGTATCGCGAAGGTGCGTGGAGAGCAGGATAGTGAAATAGTGAGACGGATATTAGGAAAAGAAGATTTGTGGGTGGGCTGTGATGAAATACTTATTTATCGTGACGATGTAAGGAAATTGAGACGGAAATTGCAAACCGCAACGCAATATACATTCCTTTATAGCACCTCGTTTTGACTTGACAAAAAGAAAGAATTATCAGAGAAATAATATTATATTATAACTAATGATTGTAGGAACGAGAGGTAGTAATCTGGCAGTAGTGCAGACAGAAAAAGTCTGTGAAAGGTTGAGCGAATTGGGTGTGGAATGTGAGATAAAGACAGTGCAGAGTTTGGGGGATGTCATGACTGACAGGGGCTTATATGAAATGCCAACGATAGGCGTTTTTGTTAAAAAGCTCGATATGATGCTTTTAGATGGTAAAATCGACATCGCAGTACATTCCATGAAAGATATGCCATCAGAGCGGGAGGAAGGGTTAGAGACGTCAGCGGTTTTGCCTCGTGATTCGCCTTATGATGCGCTCGTGTCGCGGTATAGCTTAGACAATATGCCAGAAGGTGCTGTAATAGGGACCTCAAGTGTGAGGCGGCGGTATCAATTTTTGAACTATGTAGGCGAAAGAGGCGTAAACGTAACGATAAAGGACATCCGGGGCAATGTGGACACGCGAATAGCGAAGTTTAGAAGAGGCGAATACGATAGTGTAATTCTCGCAGAAGCGGGCTTTGAGCGGCTGAAGCTGGATATAGACTATGAACGGCTTGATCGTGACCCTTTTGTGCCTTCGCCCCGGCAGGGAATAATCGCTGTGGTTGCGAGGCGGGGGTCGAAAGAGAGTGAGCTTTTAAAGCAGATAGACGATTCCGAGACGCGGATAGAAGCGGAAGTGGAAGAGGAGGTATTAAAAGTAATTGGTGGTGGGTGCTCGCTACCCGTGGGCGTGCATGCAACAGCAAAAGGTAAAGCGGTAGAATTAGCTGTTTATGTTGGCGCTTCGGATCTAAGATACAAGTTGGAAAAGGTTGTTCTCGGAAAAGAGTATCTGGAAGAGACGAGAGAATTAGCACAAAAGTTTAAGTCTTATCTCTAATTAATTAAGTAGATGTATAAAGTCAACTAGAAAATGGACAATAACATATCGTTGCGGGAATATCTTTATTCGCTCAGGTTTTACTTTTTGTTCGTTTCCATTATTTTTATTGGCGCTATTGTCATTGGCTATAATGGTGTTCTAAGCGATGTATTTAGTGCGCCTTTAGAGTGGATTGAGGAGCTTAGTGAAGGTATAAAGGATTTCACAGATATTTACCCTGCATGGCTGATTTTTATGGTTTTTTTCGTTGTGATATTTCTGAATAACGCTTTTACTTGTTTCCTTGATATTATATTAGGGCCGCTATTAGGTGTATTTCCACTCTTTTCTCTAATTCTCAATGGCGGTTTGATCGGCTGGTTCGCGCAGAAGGAGGGTCTAATTGTCTTTCTTGCTATAGTGCCGCATGGAATATTTGAGATACCTGCTTTTTTGCTCAGTGCCGCAATTGGCTTGAAACTGGGCCGGGAGGTTTTGAAACGGAAAGAAGAGCGGCATTTGAAAGATGAATTGCTAAAAGGCCTGAGAGCCTACCTCATTCTGGTTCTGCTGCTGCTCTTTATTGCGGCACTCATTGAATCCGGTTTGATTGTTGCAGCACTTTTTCTTATTTGATTAACTTGACATTCGTTGTCAGATTAATTATATCAGCAAAAATAGATAATCTATACAAAAAGGGAGGACAAAATGGCAGCGATGAACTTCAAAGAGATAGAAGATAAATGGCAGCGCAGATGGGAAGAGCGCAAAATCTTCGATGCTGATATAGGGGGCGTAAAAAAGTTCTT
>JAUWVD010000031.1 GCA_030617585.1 Candidatus Methanophagales archaeon | reverse complement strand
AACACAATCGCCGGATGTATCAAGTCTGGCAGAAGTATTGGATAGGATATTGGATAAGGGAATTGTTGTGGACCTGTGGGCAAGAGTGTCACTGGTAGGGATCGAGATATTGACAGTGGAAGCGCGTGTCGTTGTAGCGTCTGTGGATACCTTCCTGCACTACGCAGAGGAGATAACAAAGATAGAAGCTGCGGCAGTTGCTGCTCCCGCTGCGTGAGCAATACCTTAGGTTAGGTGAAAGAAGAAAATGGCAACAGTAAAAGAGAAAGTGGCCGGAATAGAGGAGATGGAGAGAAGGGTAGAATCTGGTGTTGCGGAATTACATCAGGGCATGAGAGAGACTACGGATCGTGTAGAAGCAGCTGTTGATAGGATACATAGAGAGACACGAGAACTAGAAGCGCGATTTGATAACTATGCCCGAGAGGATTTCTGGGGTTAGGCCGCACCAAACAACACAACAATACCTTTCCTTTTTTATTTTTTGATAAAATGGGAAGCATGTTACCGGTGTTAAGAAGTTTTGGTATTAGTATATAAAAAAAAGAGGGGAATTTTTTATGAGAAGAAAATATGAGGGTTCGCATGATAGGATAGTAAGAGGAAAGCAGATACATACAAACATGGAGGAGAAGAAGATGGAGCCAGAGTTGGAGGAGGAGACGAAACCAGAGTTAGATCTGAGGAGTGTGGAAGCGGAATATCTGGTCCCGGAAGAGATAAACTTTGTTGAGACGCCCGCAGTGAGAGGAATAGAAGAACGGGTATTATTATGGATCAGTGCCGGGTATCCGGTACATCTAATAGGACCTACCGGTTGTGGGAAGACCGCATTAGCGATGCATGTAGCTTCCGCGTTAGGGAGACCGGTGGTATGGATAAACGGTGATGAGCAGATGACAACAACAGACCTCATCGGGGGGTACTCAAGGATAGAGAGGCAGACTTTAAGCGATAAATTTGTCCATAACGTATATAAAACCGCGGAGACTATGGAGGCGACCTGGGTGGACAATCCATTAACACTGGCATGCAAATACGGCTACACGCTCGTTTATAATGAGTTCTCGAGGACAAAACCAGTAGCGAACAATGTCCTTCTTAGTGTACTAGAAGAGGAGATACTTGAGCTGCCAACTAAATTCGGTGAAGAGCGCTACGTTAAAGTTCATCCTGACTTCAATGCTATTTTCACTTCTAATCCGGTCGAATACGCAGGTGTATATAGACCGCAAGATGCTTTGCTTGACCGGCTCATTGGTGTCTACATGGAGTTCTATGATTACGAGACCGAAGTAGAGATTGTGCTGGCGCATACAGACATCCAGCGGAAGACAGCCGAGCATGTGGTGAAAGTGGTAAGAGGTTTAAGAGAGATGGAAAATGTGGATGCGATGGCATAGAAAAGCCCGGCACTCGTGCTTGTATCATGATCGCACAGGGGTTGGCGATTTTGGGCAGACATGAGAATGCTGATATTGAACACATAAGTGCCGATGTTCTTACATCTAAAGTAAGGGGACCGGCAGATCACGTGGAACTGCAACGCAGGATAAAAGAACTGGTGGCTGCTTCTGCTAGAAAAATTAAAGTTCGTGTCGTAAGCAAAAAAGAGGAAGGAGAAAAGCAGGTGCCTGAAGAATCAGAAGGTGATTGAAAATGGCTACCGAAACGATTCTGGAGATAGGAATGAAAGCGAAGGGTGTAATAGAGGAGCTCCTGGATAAGAAGGCGGAAAGCGTTATAAGTGCTACAAAAGAGGAGAACGAATGGAAGGTAGTGATAGAGGTATTGGAGCGGCGAGCGGTTCCGGATTCTCAGGACCTCATTGGACGGTATGAACTGAGACTGGATGAGAATAAGGAGCTCCTTGGCTATGATCGAATAGTTCTGAGGCGGAGAACGGATTTAGATAAAGAGAGATGGTATAAGGAAGAAGACTAATGTATGCTTAACGTTCTTACCACCTGGAAGAGGCTGTATCTGATAATAACCGGGAAATTCGCTTTTTTTTCCTCCGATGTTTGATTTCAGGACAGCCTCTTCAAAGAAGAACGTGTAACCCACTATCTCATCTTCTTCATCATTTTACCCATCGGCATCCCTTTCATCATTGGCATATCCCCTCTACCGGAGGATATGCTCTTCATCATTTTCTTCATCATTCGATGATATTTCATCAATTCGTTTACCTCCGCAGTACTCGTGCCCGAGCCACGCGCTATTCTTCTTAATCGCGACCCACCAATTATCTTCGGCTCTGTCAGCTCTTCATCCGTCATCGAATCCATCATCACCTTGAATAGCTTCAATTTATCCTCTGTTATTTGGGACATATCATTGTTGATGTCTACACCAAGACCACCCAGAGGCAGCATCTGCATTAACTTTTTAAATGGCCCCATCTTTTTCAACATTTCTAACTGCGTATACAAATCCTTTAACGTGAATTTGCCCTTCAAGATGTTAACATCCACATCCTCGGCCTTTAAACTATCCTCGGCCATCTCTATCAGAGACTTTATGTCGCCCATACCCAGCATACGAGAGATGAAGCCAAGCGATTCAAATTTCTCGAAGTCATCTACTGTCTCACCCGTGCCAATGAATGCGACCCCAGAATCCGTTTCGGCAACAGCAGAGAGCGCTCCACCGCCTTTCGCTGTGCCATCCATCTTAGTTATTATAATGCCCGTAATCCCAATCGCATCGTTAAATGCTTTCGCCTGCACTGATGCCTGCTGCCCTATGCTCGCATCCAGAACAATGAACCGCTGTTCAGGCTTTGTCACTTTTTCTATAGCCTTTATCTCGTCTATCATTTCCGGCTCAAGTGCGTGCCTGCCCGCAGTATCGATTATCTTAATATCATACTTATCTAATTCTTTCACACCTGTATTTACTATCCGCAGGACATCCCTATCTTCCGGCTGACCGTCATAAAAAGGAACGCCGATTCTATCACACAATTGCCTCAACTGGTCAGATGCCCCGGGTCTGTAGACATCGGCACAGATAACCGCGGGCTTTAAGCCCTTCTTTTGGAAATACCGTGCCAGTTTCGCGCACGAAGACGTTTTCCCTGCGCCATGCAGGCCAACCATCATTATTTTCTGCGGCTTTAATGGAACCTCAACGCCCTTACCAATAATGTTTATCAACTCTTCGTATACCACTTTAATCACATGCGCGCGCGGATTCAAAACCATCTTCTCCTTCAAACTGCGCTCCCTTATGCGGTCTGAAAGCTCCTTCACCAATGAAATCTTAACATCTGCCTGTATCAATGCCCGCTGAATGTCACGCACAAGCTCATCTACCATTCGTTTATCTATCCGCTTCGCCTTCGCTATATTTCGAATCGATTCTTTCAAAGAACTGCTTAACTTACCCAACATTTCCGTTTATACGGTGGTTGCTTCTTGTTGTATATAGGGTATAACTTCTACATATAAATTTAATTTAGGACGCTGATTTACACGGATTTAATTATGTTTGACGTTATTGATCTTTATCATCTGTGCCAATCTGCGTTAATCAGTGTCACTAATTTATTTTCTCGTATTTATTTTTTAATTTAAACTACCTTTATTTCTCACATTCAAAAGGGCAGTGGGTAGAGTATAAGATGAAAGAAGGAAGCACTCATGGAGACGCTAAACGGATAATAGAGGTCTTTGATACGACATTGAGGGATGGAGAGCAAACACCGGGGATTTCTTTTACTAAAGAGCAGAAGGGCACAATTGCAAGGCGGTTGGACACGCTGGGTGTGGACATAATAGAAGCGGGGACGCCGATTACGTCTAAGGGGGAGAAGGAGGTAGTTCAGTATATCTGTGACGAGGGACTTTCGGCAAAGATATGTGGGTTGGCAAGGGTTTTAACGCAGGATATTGATGCCTGCATTGATTGTGGGGTTGACATGATCCATATATTCGCGCCCACCTCCGTGATTCAGCGTGAGCACACGACGAAGAAGAGCGAAGCGGAAGTACAAGAGCAGACCTATGAGATGACGAAGTATGTCAAAGCACATGGATTTATCTGTATGTTCTCTGCAATGGATGCTACACGGACGAGTTTAGATTATCTAACTGAGATATACAAAACAGCAGAAGAAGCAGGCGCGGACATCTTAAATGTGCCTGATACTGTGGGCGTACTAGACCCCTTCACCATCTTCAAGCTTATAGAAGCGATAGATCGTGTGGTGAAGACTCCGATTAGCATACACTGCCACAATGACTTTGGTCTTGCAGTGGCGAACAGTTTAGCGGCAGTGAAGGCGGGTGCTTCGGAAGTTCAAGTTTCTGTGAATGGGATAGGAGAAAGAGCGGGAAATGCAGACCTCGCTGAGACAGTGATGGGTTTGAACGCGATATATGGACTAAAAACAAACATAAAGACCGAGTTTTTATTTGAGACGGCGAAGCTTATTGAACGTTTAACCGGCATAGAACTCCCGGTAAACAAGCCAATAGTGGGAGATAATGCGTTTTCTCACGAATCCGGGATACATGCGCACGGTGTAATAGCGAGAAGCGATACCTTTGAGCCGGGTATAATGACGCCGGAGATGGTAGGGCATAGGAGGCGGATTGTTCTTGGGAAGCATACGGGCAAGCACGCGGTATTGAATAAATTATCAGAAATCGGGATGTCCCCCACAAGAGAGCAAATTGATGAGATTCTCGAACGGGTAAAGGAACTTGGTGTAAGTGGTAAACAAGTCACCGATGATGACCTATTTACAATAGCAGAAGTTGTAACCGGCGAAGTATCACTGCATGAACGTATAGTGATGCTAAAGGAACTCTCGGTTATGACCGGGAATAATTTGATACCGACAGCATCGCTGAAAGCAGTAGTGCGGGGGAAAGAATGCAAAAGCGCGCAGATGGGGGTTGGCCCTGTGGATGCGGCGATAAAAGCTATTCAGGAGATAATAGGCGGTGAAATAGGTGGCGACATCGAACTTAAAGATTTTAGGATAGAGGCGATAACCGGCGGTTCCAATGCACTCGCGGAGGTAATCGTGGGTGTGGCGAAGGGAGGAAGAATGGTAACCGCGAGGGGTGTGCGAGAAGATATTGTAATGGCTTCTGTGGAGGCAATTGTCAATGCGGTGAATCGGTTGATGCAGAGCGGAATTAAATGAAAGATGATCAAAACCATTTATGGAGTACTGGTTGACGATTTAGAGAGTTTTGTAACTACGACAAACGAAAAAAGAAACACGATGGCAATCGATGTAAGTCGTGATAAAACTTTTTCCTAAAAAGTTTTAATAAACAAAAGCCAGTAATTGCCCACCTATTCCATTCTCAATCGCTTTTTCATGTGACATCACACCTTTTGAGGTTGTAATCACAAGCATACCGAAATCCCTTGCGGGGAGTAGTCTCTTCTCCCATTTCTCATATTCATTTGCATGGACGTAAAACCGTGGTTTTATCGCATTGCAATCATTTATCTTACCACCGAGCTTAACCTGAAAGATACCCGATTTCCCATCTTCTACGAATCCAAACTCCTTTATATACCCGCCTTCTTGCATTACACCCAGTACATTACCTATCAGCTTTGAAGCGGGTTTTATCACGCATTCCATCTTCCCGACTCTCTCTGTATTCTTTATGTGCGAAAGCGCATCTGCAAGCAGATCATTTAGCGACATTTTTTTTTCTCCCTTTTTTAGCTTTACTTCTTTTGGTAACTCATTTATTTAAGAAAAGGTTTTAGCTATACTTCCTAAATCCGATATCCCTCGCTATCTCTCGGAAGCACTGACGACAGAGATAAAGCCCATATCTACGAATCAGGCCTCTACTCCTACCACATCGTCTGCATGCGTTCGCGCCTCGTCCAAATTTCTTCTTCCGCTCTTTTACCATTTTACTTCACCTTTCTCTTACTTCACCATATCCTCTGTTTCATCACCTGTGCGCAGATAGTTCACTGCTATCAGCTCCCAAATGTCCTATCACGCCGTACTACTTAAAAAGATTTGTGACACTCTCTTATCCCTTAGTCATCATAAGTATAAAAACATGTACCTAAAATTCACTCGCCCAAAATCTTCTCCAAATCTGCATAAAACCGCATCACTAGCTTGGTCACCTCATTATCTTCACTCAACGTAAACGTCCTTATCTGCTTACCTAATTTGGCTTCTTTCACGATATTCAAATCTAAAAGCGGCTCGATTACACGTGCAACACTGGAATGAGAAAGTCCGGTTGCCTCTGCGATTCCCGAAAGATACGTTGTCATGCCCCGATTTGTTATTAGGTGCTCCAAAACAATAAGCTGCGCATTGCTTCCGAATATCTTTCCAAGTCCGTCCATATTTACACCTTTAGCATATATATCTATATTTAACTTATTTGTTTTTATTAAAGTTTAGCGATGAATAGCCATATTAGCTAATATTTTTTATTGGTAATTATACGACCTAGATAGAGAAAAAAGCACTAAAACAGATGGAAACAGAAGAAATCAGTATGAAAAGGGAACTCCAAAGAAAGGTGGTGCACGTCACCTCACTACTGATAGTTGCAGGCTATTACATTCTGCCCAAAGCGGCAGTATTGCTGATAATGACTTTGTTTTTGATACTATTCCTGGAGATCGAGTTTGTCAGGATAGATCTCAAGCTAAAGTTGCCATTATTTCATAGACTATACAGAAAGAAGGAAGAAGATAGATTAAGCGGTAACGTCTTCTTCCTCATAGGTGCTATAATAGCCATTAGCGTATTTTCTAAGGATATTGCCATAGCCGCTATACTGATGACCACGTTTGGAGACGCAGCAGCAGCATTATTCGGCAAGAGGTTCGGCAGGACCTGGATACCAAAATTGAAGAACCGGGCTGTTGAAGGTTGCATGGCTGAGTTTGTCGTGGATCTGCTTATAGGGTTCGTCTTCCTAGGCTCATGGCCGGTGATACTTGTGATGGCAGGGACAGCGACAATAGTCGAAACCGTAGTGGAGAAGATAGATGATAACCTGCTAATCCCGTTATTCGCAGGTTTTAACGCCCAAATCATTAGTTATATACTCTCTCTGGGATACCTGTCTTCTGTGCCATATTAACCCGATGGTTCTCGTGGTTCATAATTCGTAATTCATA
Source organism: Candidatus Methanophagales archaeon (assembly GCA_030617585.1). Classification (GTDB taxonomy): domain Archaea; phylum Halobacteriota; class Syntropharchaeia; order Alkanophagales; family Methanospirareceae; genus Methanophaga. The sequence continues at coordinate 2,919 of JAUWVD010000031.1, read as the reverse complement.
ATTCATAATTCGCAATTCATAATTATTCACTCCTTTGCTATCTTAAATTCTATCTTAAAGGTCGTTCCTTTATTGTTGAATCCTTCGGCATCCATTACCGCATCTTCTTCATCATTTTACCCATCGGAATCCCTTTCATCATCGGCATATTCCCTCTACCTGAGGATATACTCTTCATCATCTTCTGCATCATACGATGATATTTTATCAATTCGTTTACCTCAGCAGTACTCGTGCCCGAGCCATGCGCTATTCTTCTTAGCCTAGACCCGCTTATTATCTTCGGCTCAGTCAGCTCTTCCTCGGTCATCGAATCCATCATCACCTTGAAACACTTCAATTTATCCTCCGTTATTTGAGACATGCCATCATTGATGTCTAGACCAAGCCCACCCAAAGGCAGCATCTGCATTATCTTTTTAAACGGCCCCATCTTTTTCAACGCTTCTAGCTGCATATACAAATCCTTTAACGTGAATTTACCCTTCAAGATGTCAACATCCACATCCTCGGGATTTAAGCTCTCCTCAGCCATTGCTATCAATGACTTTATGTCGCCCATCCCCAGCAGGCGAGAGATGAAACCGTCAGATTCGAATTTCTCAAAGTCGTCTATCGTCTCACCCGTGCCGATAAATGCAACTCCGGAATCAGTTTCGGCGACAGCAGAAAGCGCACCACCGCCTTTTGCTGTGCCATCCATCTTAGTTATTATAATGCCTGTAATCCCAATTGCATCGTCAAATGCTTTCGCCTGCACCGATGCCTGTTGCCCTATGCTCGCATCCAGAACAATGAACCGCTGTTCAGGCTTTGTTGCCTTTTCTATATCCATTATCTCGTCTATCATTTCCAGCTCAAGTGCGTGCCTGCCCGCAGTATCGATTATCTTAATGTCATACTTATCAAATTCCTTCACACCACTAGTTACTATCCGCAGGACATTCCTATCTTCTGGCGGACCGTCATAAAAAGGAACGCCGATTTTATCACACAATTGCCTTAACTGGTCAGATGCCCCAGGTCGGTACACATCGGCACAGATAACCGCGGGTTTTAAGCCCTTCTTTTGGAAATACCGTGCCAGTTTCGCGCACGAAGACGTTTTCCCGGCGCCATGCAAGCCAACCATCATTATTTTCTGCGGTTTTAAAGGGACCTCAACGCCCTTACCGATAATGTTTATCAGCTCTTCATATACTACCTTAATCACATGCTCGCGCGGATTCAAAACCATCTTCTCCTTCAAACTGCGCTCTCTTATGTGGTCTGAAAGCTCCTTCACCAATGAAATCTTAACATCCGCCTGTAGCAATGCCCGCTGAATGTCACGCACAAGTTCATCTACCGTTCGCTTATCTATCCGCTTCGCCTTCGCTATCTTCCGAATCGATTCCTTTAACGAACTGCTTAACTTACCCAACATTTCCGTGTATAATGTAGTTGCTTCTTCTATTTATTTATCAGACCACAAGATTACACAGAGTTCCACAAACCTTTTCTTAGAAAGAAAAGCTTTACCAACAACTTTTTTACTTTCAGTAAAAACCTTGACTAAAAACGTTATTTTTGTTTTTCTTTTAGCACAGGCTAAATTTTCTTTTTGTAAAAAAGAAAAATTATAGTGTTGTGTTAATCTTGTGGAATCTCGTGGTTTTTTTAGTTAGCTAAACTCATTAATAATCCGTAAGCTTCTTCTGCCGCAATATCACACTTTGCAGCTCAAAGTCGCGTATTGCTAACTTCAGCCCGGTTTTTGCTTGCAATTGCGAATCAATATATTTCAGCGCTGCCATTTTGGTCTCGAACTTCTCACTTTTAGTCCTAAACGCAGCTCGAACCGTCTCTCTAACAACCCAAACGCCCAGCGGAATGAAATAGCTGGGGTGGATCTCTCGGAATACTATGACGCCCGCCTGCCGCCTCATCTTATGGAGCGCTTCCGCAACTGCCAATCTCGCGGCATAATAGCCGCCGCCCTCCTCGGCGTACTGTTTCCGACCTTTTAAGCCTTCGTAATCTTCTACTATCACCGGTCGCAGAAAAGATGCATCGTTCCAAACAGAGCCCGGAAACCAGGCCTCGAAGTTCTCATATTCAAATAATGTCGGCATCAATAGTATCTGAAAGTGGTTGTCCATGTATGATGTTTCATAAACATAATAGGCGTCTATGACCGGATATTCCTTTAGCTGCGTTGCCAGCTTCTTGAAGATGAGGTCATCTGTTGCCGTAATGCTCCATCGAGTTGGCACCATTTTTTTATCACGATGCAATCCCAACGTACCCGCGGATAGTATCTCGGCGACTTTATAAACGTCCAATCCGAGGTCGTACAGCTCTTTAGCGGATTCTGCTGCTCGGAGCTCGTCAGAAACGATGCTTTCTACTTGTTTCGGTATCTTCGGATTCTCGGTGACGTTCATCTTTTCCACAGTCACACTGGCGCCTGTCGGTCGCGTTACATCGGAGAAGGAGAGGTTAAAGGTAGGTTTGCTCTTAAATGTGAGTTCGACATCTACTGGCTGTTTAGCTAACGCTATTTCTGCCATGTCCGAAACAAAGTTGGTGCGCGAGGTCACACTTTCGCCTCGTTTCGCTCGTAACGATGAACTTCTTAGTTCTACGATCTCTTCCATGCCTAGGCCGTGAGCGAACCACTCGCTCGGGTCTTCCAGTCTACCGAGTTCGGCATCGTACTCTTTGCCTTCTAATATGGTCATTGGACCCACACCCACTACAGGATAGCCTCTCCAGCCGACGAAGATTGAAGTAGAAGGGCCGAAGAACTCCTTTGTATCTGCCAGTTTCGCAAACTCTGTTCTTTTCTTCAATGCGGCAAGTAAGGGGCATGTCTTTCTTCCACATAACAGCCGTGATCCTTTGCACGTAATACATAATCGCTGCATTATTAGTCTC
>JAUWVD010000116.1 GCA_030617585.1 Candidatus Methanophagales archaeon | reverse complement strand
GCTTCCACAGGGCTCATTCTCGACGCTTTCCTTGCCGGATAGAACCCTGATAGAACTCCTACAATCACGGCAACCGCGATTCCACCGAGTAAAACTTCGGGTTTCACAATCGCTGCTATTTCTAATCCCGATGCCGCGCTGCCTAAGAAGCTCAGGACTTTAGCTACGATGACACCCACTACACAGCCAGTTACACCGCCCACCAGACTCACCATACTCGATTCGAGCAGGAACAGAGAGAGCACATCGCTGCTTTTTGCGCCTATCGCTTTCATCACCCCTATCTCATGCGTTCGCTCCATCACAGACATCAGCATCGTGTTCATTATGCCGATGGATGCAACAATGAGTGCAATTGCCGCTATTCCTACCAAGACGCCACGTATAATATTGAAAATATCACCTATCTGCTCGAGCATGCTGCCCATCGTCATTGCCATGGCGAAATCATCGAGTCCATGATTATCATTTATCACTTCCTTGATCTCCTCTGCTATCTCTTCTGCTTCATCTATCTCATAGACCCGCACCACCACGTATTTTATCTCATCGGTTTGCAGAACATTCTTTGCCGCGCGCAAGGTGAGAAAAATGTTGCGATCTACGTCAGTAGAATACAGCATGCCCCCTTTTTCAAAAACGCCAACCACAACGAATTTATCACCATTTAGTACCAGCTTATCGTTCACATGTATGACGTCATCGAAGAAGTCATTGGCTACCCGGTCCCCGATGACACACCCTTTATAGTCATTTTCCCTGAGCCATCGCCCTTCTTTGAGCCCGACCGGCTCCACATAGAAGCTTTCCAGATCTTTGGTATCACCACCGAATACAAAAGTGGGTTTTCTCTCATTACGATACGCAACTTCTACGGAGTCGTACGTCATTGCTGATATGTCCTTTATACCGCTTATCCGCTGCAAGTCTTTCACGTCTCTATCGGTAAACCCGCCCATCTCCACATAGGTGTGGCCCCCCGTTATTTTGCCGGGCATCACCGAGATCATATCTGCCATTCCCGTTAATTCACCTGTTATCGCATGCTCCATGCCATAGCCGACGCTCATCAAAGAAACGATAGCCGCTATACCCACTGCAATACCCAGTACAGTGAGTATCGAACGCGCCTTTCTCTCTCTTATGCTCCGGAATGCAAGCAGAAATTTGTCTTGCATTACTCAATCAAGCACCATTCCATCCCGCATCCGCTTTGTTCTACTTGCGTGGGCTGCAATCTCCGCATCGTGCGTTACCACAATGATCGTCCTTCCCTCGCGATTCAAACCTTCTAAGATACTCATTATCGCGTTTCCCGTCTCAGTATCCACGTTTCCCGTTGGCTCATCGCCGATGATTATTGCCGGGTCGTTAGAAAGCGAACGTGCAATAGCCACACGCTGCTGCTGCCCACCGCTCAGCTCCGAAGGTTTATGGTATATACGGTCGCCAAGCCCAACTTTTACAAGCAGCTCCTCTGCTTTCTTCAGTCTCGCTTCTCGCCCCACACCCGCGAAGAACATGGGAAGTGCAACGTTTTCTAACGCATTTAAGGTATGGATGAGATTAAACTGCTGGAATATGAAGCCTATCTTCTCTCGTCGTATCTCTGCAAGCGCGTTTTCGCTTAGCTTACCTGTATCTATACCATCTATGAAGACCGCACCGCTTGTGGGCGTATCCAAACAGCCGATCAGATTGAGCAGCGTGGACTTGCCCGAGCCAGAAGGCCCTATAATAGCAATGAACTCACCGTCTTTTATCTCTAAGTTCACAGCCCGCAGTGCTTGTACTTCCACATCTCCCATCCTGTACGTTTTGCTTAGGTTTTCGGTGTGGATCATTCTCTCTACCTTCCTCGCTTCCGCTTTACCCATACCAGCCCAGCGACAACAACGATAATTACAAGTAGTGCGACTATGAGCAGATAAATCGGTAACTCCCCATCCTGCGGCTCCTTTACCTCTATGTGTACCGCGTAACCCGGGAGTTCATATCTCTTGTCCGTGTCGAGATCTCGAAACACCAATTTAAACGGTATTTCGGTATCGCCAACGTCCAAATCGTCAGTATAAAGCTCAAAAGAAGCCGAAAAGACGTCCCCTACTTCCATGTCGCCAATAAAATATTCAGAAGGTAAAAGCCAGACCCCTACGTTTCCATTGTCTACCGCCTGTATTACGGATACTGCTTTAATATCCTTTGCCATGCCATTAGCTACGTCAAACTCTATCTTCGCTATGTCTCCTTTATAGACAAATTCGGGCGCATTCACCAGGATGAGCTTCACATCTGCTATGCTCTTCACCAATACAGATGATTCAAGATCGTTATGATGTACATTATCGCCATTCTTATATATAACATCGAACGAGATGTCTATATCACCAGCAGAAAGAGGCGTAAGCGTGATACTAACCTCTCTCTTTTCGCTCGCTCCCAAACCGCCGATGAAAATCTGTTTGGGCGTGATTTCTAACTCATCGGTTTTTGCTTTCACATACACATTTACCCCGCTCACGGAGTTAGGCCTATTATTCGCCACCACCAGCCCTATCTGCTTTGACTCACTGAGCGAAATCTCCGGATGTGCATCCATCTCAAGTAGTTCCACTTCACTACTGTCCACTTTCACACAGACAGGGAACCGCACATTTTCGCCATTTTCCACTTCTATATACACTTCCGGGTGATAAGTGCCGTCACGAGCGTACTCATCAGCTTTTATTGGTATACTGAGTTCTATGCTCTCGCCAGGTCCTAAAGCGCCTATGTTACCGTATTCAGTGCGCTGAAAACCTTCACTCGACCATTCTATGCCACTACCCCTGCTACTCAGCCGTATTGTCTTTATTTCTGCACTGTTATCTCGTGTTGATGCCGTTGTGGTACTTTGCTGTGGTAAACCGGCTGTTCCATAGGTCATCGCGATCTCTGACGATTCGGCAGTTATAGAAGGGTTTTTTAGGGTTAGTGTAATAGTGCCAGTGTCACCGGGCATCAAGGCTTCGGGCTCCACATTGTAGCTAGTAACCATGACCGCGGGGCCATCAACAGCAGATACAATGGCTGTTGCAAGCAGTATCAAAGCGGCCACCGCAAAAGTCATCGCAATTGCTTTCTTCGCTCTTATCATTGTATATCACCTCCTTTTGTTTCAACAAAACGATAGCGCGATCTAATTCGCATCTCAACCAAACTTTTACCATTCATTTTTACACATCACCTCTTTTTTCATTATTTTTCCCTTCTCCGCTGCCCATATGTACCGTTACCCGCTTCTTAAGGACAGGAACCAACCGCTTTATTTCTATCTCGCCACCATGATCCAGCTTATATTCGTTAATCGGCTTATCCGGGGATTTACCATTTACTTCGTATACATAGAAACCTTCTTCACCGTCTATTGATACAATGAACTCTTTATCACCTATTTTCTTTATTCCCACGCCTGCCACTTCCTTTAATGCATCCAAAATGCTTGTCCCTTCCCGAACATCTATCTCGTATTCCTCGCTAAAAGGCACCATTGCATCATATAGCTTCTCCCTATTCACCTTTAATACATGTGTCCTACCGAATTGTTTACACGTCAGCAGATCCGCATCCTCTAAAATTCTGACATGCTTCGCAGCCACCGGCACTGATATCCCCAACGCCTTTGCCAAACCAGAGACGTGATACTCTCTCTTCATTAAAAGCTTTAACATCTCCACCCGCGTTGTACTACTCAATGCTTTGAATATCATCTCTTCTACACCCCCGTCAAAGAATTAATTATCCGGTTAGATCATAAATATTATCTTTATATAAAACTTTCGTTACAACTCATGTCAATACCGCCCCTCCCTGCAACAACTGCAACTTGATCTGACACAAATCCTCTGCCAACTTCTTTATATATCTTCTACCCTTTTCACCATCCTCTAACCGCTCCAACCACGCTTTTGGAATTGCCGCTTCGCCGTAGTAAGCACCGCTTATCGCCCCTGTCATCGCCCCTATGGTATCAGTATCCCCACCTAAACTTATCGCGTAGACTACACTATCCTTAAAATTATCGAATCGGAGAAAGGAGTAAATAGCTGTGGGTACCGACTCAAAAGCCTCCACTCCGTTGCCTAATTCCGATATTACCCTCTTTTCACTCGCTCCTTCATCCAAAAGTGCCTTTAGCTTTCCTACCTTTTCCTTATACGTATCAGTTTTAACAACTTCTTTCAGTTTAAGCAGCATATCCTCTTTTTGTCCACGCACGGCTAAAGCGACGGCTAAAGCTTGCAAAGCTGCTCCAGCCTTACCAAGCTCCTGTGAATGCGTGATATTAGAGGATTTATAAGCTATTTCCCATAGCATATCGGGAGTATCAAAATAAAAAAGCCCCACTGGGGCGATTCGCATCGCAGCACCATTGCCATAAGAACCTTTTCCACCAAATAGCTTTCCCGATGCATCCGCCAAACTTTCTCCTTCGCGTATCCTTCTTAGCACTTCTCTAGATCCTGGCCCGTATCCCCTCTTCACATTGTAATTTTGGATGAACTTAAGTGCCATATCAGCAGCATTAAAGCAT
>JAUWVD010000135.1 GCA_030617585.1 Candidatus Methanophagales archaeon | reverse complement strand
GGTAACGAGGGCTAAGTTCGTGCCGGGAATGGAAGTTAAAGACATAAAGATAGGGACTGAGCAGATATCAGGAGACGAAGGATATACGGCGAACGTCTCGTCAATTGAGATAACATTGGCAACGAAGGCATGAACTAGATTCCACCGGAGTATTAATACTCTTCGGTTAGCGAGAGCTTTCGATAGTCGCCGGCAATCGCAGCCTTCTGAGTGTGCCAAATGCTATTAGGATTTGGCATGTAGACGTATCTATCGCGCTACCATCGGCATCCGGTGGTGTGACGTTCGATGATCTGTGGATGTAATGTCAAAAAAATGAAGCCGCTTAATGCGGCTTCTTCCCGTTTTGATTATGCGTGCGACAAGCACGGTCTATTCTTCTCGGTATCCCAACGCATATACCAGATCATGTGATCCGAGCAGTACATCGGCAATTTCATCGCCATTGAGGTCACTCGCAGGCAATGCAGAGAGATCCATTCCTGTTACAGACTCTTCCCAGAGCGGTTCGCCATTGCGTCCTCGCTTTGCCATCAGCCTTGCCGCTGTGTTAGTGGTAAATGTAGTCATATCTAACTCACTCATTGTCATCATCACCAGCACGTCTCCCCTCTCATCCTCGTCAAGGTCCCCGGCAGATACAATTAGATTAGGTGCAGTTCCACTCACAGACTCAGTCCAGATATGCTCGCCATTGAATCCTCATTTCGCAATGACTGTTGCGGTTTCAGTACCCGTAACCTCATTGTACGAGCTTGTTAGCACCAACACATCCGGCTCTTTTGTTACAAGTGTCGTGCCATCACCATATTCCAAAGCGTGATAAACAACCTCTAACGAATTATCCGCTGGATAAACCACAAGAACCTGAGGTGTATCAGATGGTGGTTTATTATAATGTCCCGTGTAATAGGAGCCCGGTATTTCACGTTCGATGCCACCTGCTGTCCAATTCATCCCCGTATGTCGACCTAATGAGTCCCGTACGCTAATACCCCATATGTGTTCGGGTTCAGCAACGAAATCAGCCAATGACAAAGTAAAAGTAGACCGATTAAGAGTGGGTGTTGTTTCCGATGAGATGTATCTCGGCATAGGCATTAAAAAAGTCGCGATTGTTTGATTCTACCAGATCACTGATATCCAGAATAAAGTCGGGATTGTGTGTCTTTATATCCTGTAGCGTATCTGTAAACTTTACCACCGATTCTACCATGCTTTTCGGATCCACATCTTTAATAAGCTTGTAGATCCTTGGATCGTCTATTAGTTCTTTTATATCGTAGTATCCAATGTGAACATCAGTCATGTGCACGAAAGTAAATGACTCATTCGCATCACCTACGCCGTTCGCATCGGCTATAGTATCAGTCGCAGTTACTGTATCTGCAAGTGTAATAACCGAAACAGCCATCATCAAAAGTATGATTAAAAACAATCGCGGATCCATGTTTATATTATAATTACCAATTATAAAGATAAAAACAGTGGCAAATGACCTTAGAGATAAATAATGTGGATGCATACTATGGAAGCGTGAAGGTCCTGGAGCACGTGGATTTTAGTGCAGCACATGGCGAATTTTTAGGTATCATCGGGCCAAACGGTTCGGGTAAGACAACGCTTCTGCGGACAATCAGTCGCATTTTGAAGCCGAAGATGGGAACAATAATATTAGATAATAGTGACGTAATGGCGATGAAGGACAAGGAGTATTCAAGGAAGTTCGCAGCCGTGCCACAGGACACAAATGTGAATTTCGAGTTCTCTACGCTAGACATCGTGCTTATGGGCAGGAATCCACACTTGGGTAGGTTAGAACTGGAGAATGAGAGCGACATAGCGATAGCGAGACGGTGTATGGAGCTTACTAACTGCTGGCATCTGGCTGAAAGACCAATTACTGAGTTGAGTGGCGGAGAAAGACAGCTTGTCATTATTGCTCGAGCGCTTACGCAGGAGCCTAATGTGTTACTGCTTGATGAACCGACTTCACACCTAGACATCAATTATCAATTAGAGATAATGGCGCTTCTGAAACGATTGACTGCACATGAAGGCTTAATTGTAATTGCCGTTATCCACGACCTCAATTTAGCTGCTCAGTATTGCGACCGTTTAGTATTGCTGCATGGCGGAAAAATCATCTCTTTGGGCTCACAAGAAGAGGTATTAACTGCAGAGCACATAAAAAGTACCTTTGGCGCTGATGTCATTGTTAAAATGCATGCGTTAACTAATCAATGCTATTTATCACCTTCACCGATAAAACGCCCGCTTGAGACATCAACTAAAGATAAAGGTACGATTCATCTTATATGCGGCGGTGGAGAGGGTGCATCATCAATGCATCTTCTCACAGCAAAAGGCTACAAAGTTACTGCCGGCGTGTTGAACCTGCTGGATACCGATTGCGAAGTCGCAAAACTGCTTGACATCCCGGTTGTGACCGAAGCACCGTTCTCAACGATAACGGCAGAATCATTTCAAGCGCATTTAGCGCTGATTGGACGTGCGGATGCTGTTGTGCTGTGCGGTATCCCTTTTGGTTTTGGCAATATAAAGAACTTGGAAGCGGCAGAAGCGGCATTGAAGATGGGCAAAATGTTATTGGCCTTTGAGGTTGATAACCTGGCGGCGCGAGATTTTACCGGTGGTGTAGCTACCAAACGATTTATCGAATTGCAGACTAAAGGCGCGGTGATTGTTAAGAGCCAGGATGAAATGCTTTCGGTGCTGGATAAACGGTAATTTTGTGCTTTGTAGGGACAGGCTTCTGGCTGAAAGCGAGGAAAGGATAATCGTATTTGTAGATCAGCAATACAGAAGTTAAAATGATGTAACAACAACTTCCATTGCTTTATGGGATTCTACCAATTCAAAACCTTTGATTAGTTCGTCTAAAGAGATGCGATGTGTAATTAACTCTTCAACCGCTATTTTCCTCGCTGCTAAGATCTTCAATGCTTTTCGATTCTGTTCCGAGGTACATCCATAAGCGCCAAAAATTTGGAGCTCTTTATAATGTATCCGATTGTGATCTATGGGTATATTTTTATATCCGTGTGACAGACCGGAGAAGAATACAATTCGTCCGCGTTTCTTTAGCATTTCGATTCCCTGAGCGAGAACTTCCGGATCGGAACAGGTAGGAATAACCACGTCAGCACCGTCCGTTATTTCTTTTACCGCTTCCACTGGGTCAACCTCTGTTGGGTCAATAAGATAGTCTGGAGCGAGCTTTTTAGCAAATGCGATTCTTTCCGGGCTGTTTTCTATGAGTATTACCTCAGAAGCGCCGGAAATATGTGCTAATTGAAGATGTAAATGACCTAAAGGTCCTGCTCCAATGATTACGACTGTATCACCAAGTTTTATTTTGCTCAGTTCTTGTGCATTGATGCAACAGGCAAGAGGTTCTGCAAGAGATGCCGCCTCAAAGGATAAAGAATCGGGTATTGTATTTATGCAGCCATTTTGAACGCCATTTGCAGGAACAAGCATGTATTCTGCAAATCCTCCGTCATGATGAAAGCCAATTATAGACATATTATCACACATATTTGGAACGCCACTTATACAGAAAGGACAGCCACCACATGGGAGACCAGGAGCTACTTGTACTCGATCTCCTACATCGAATTTGTGGTTGCCTTTTCCAACTTCTATTATCTTTCCTGCAAGCTCGTGTCCGAGTATGCGTGGTAGCTTAAGATCACGATGGCCTGCGTGGAACATCTTCGTATCGGTTTTGCAGATTGCGCATGCTTCTAATTTTAGTAACACCTCACCGGAATTGCAAGCGGGTCTATCTACCTCCGTGATCTCCATGTTTTCTATGCCACTTAGAACTGCTGCTTTCATTTGGCGTCCACCTCTTCTAACAGACGTTCCAGTTTCTTCTCTCCCCGCTCC
>JAUWVD010000021.1 GCA_030617585.1 Candidatus Methanophagales archaeon | reverse complement strand
CTGTTCCGACCTCATCAAACCATTTTATAAATTTCATGATTTAGCACCTATTTGCACTCTAAACATCTTTTTTTCTTTCATACATAAAAAGATACGTTACATTTTCTTCTTCTCCTGTTCATCAACCATGACTTCGCCTCTTTTCGTACTCCTTTTCTCATCAATATTCCTTGGCGAGCGCTTATCACAGAACGAGTATCCTGGGCATAGCGCCCCTGGTCTTCAGTGCGATCTTAGTCTCTTTTAGGAAATCCAAACTTAGATACATGGCGCTATCACCCGCATTGCTACTGATTCTGTTTCTGGATTTTGTCATAGCGGGCAAAGAGGTCATCGCGAAATTCTTGTTCTCATATATTGATTTCTGGTCATTCCTATTCTGATTCATGCTTGGCGAACTTATTGTAAGACCCCTACTCATATTCTCACCTGCAATCGGGAGAAAATTCGTTGCAGATATAAAACCGGTCCCTTTGGGAATATACACGCTTTACTTTATCAACTGTGCCATCGTTTGCATAGCATAGGTTATGTTTTATACTTCGATGCCGTTTCTTTGACATATGTCGCTCTGGTAAGTGCGATACCTTCAGTCCAGCCATTTTTTGTGCTAAAAAATAGGGGAGCACTTATAGTGCTCACCCTAAATATGCCAGCTTCAAACTCCACTTGTTCAGCTTGCCTACGTCCCTTCCTGCCAGATCAGTCACCCTTAATATCCAGTTGCCCTTTACCGATTGACCTGCGAGTGCAGCCAGAGCGGCAGTGAACTCGGAATCGTAGGTCATTATCAGGTTATCTTGACTTCGGCCAGTACGATTGTGCAGGATTGTCTGTTTAGCTGCCGGTGTAAAGAGTTCAACTCTCAAATCGCCGATGTAGGTGTGGCTGATGTCGACACTCACCGTGACTTTTTGCACCGTGCCCTCTTCCTCTATTACGATGGTATCGCTCACTCCAGTGGGATCATCATCAGGAATGTCCAATTTCGGGGCGGATTCTTTGCTGGCGACCTTTACGGCGGCTTCTGCTGGACCTACTACAAAGCTTATGACCGCGCCAGGTTCACTAATTTTTGATATAACCAGCCCGGAATCTGAACCGTCCCACAATCTTGAATGAGGCTTTGTGGAATGAGACAACGCAATTCCATCAACTCTGCCGAACATATCGCCCTCATCACCGAAGTTTTGATTGATCTCCAAGTCCAAATGCCCGTCAGCCTGGAGCAGACCACACTGATAGTGTTCAGAAGCCTTACCTCCCTGCCACTCGTTGGAACCTAATATATCGCAATGGTACACAGCCAAACCATTCGCGGGTATGTGCTCATCAAGATCAATCCCGGACCGGTTCTCCACTATGAAGTATTCGTTCATCTTATCAGTCTCGAATACCATTAGAGTCCCATAATCTCCACGTGTCGCTTGATATTTGCCGGGTTTGTTGATCACTATTTTATTATCGCACCAGCCCACTAAGTTCCTCAGATAGGCACATATGGGTGATGGCGCTCGACCCCGATTGTTATGGTTGCCCGAACTCATAAGGCAGTAGCGACCAAATCCGGCACTTTTCTCGAAATCCTCGTCTCGTTGCCCGTAATCATACAGATCAGGAAAACGGCAAAGCATGTGGCCGTTCTCGTGACAGAAGGTGCCGATGCTAAGGTCCGATTTTGCCCTGCCCAGACTGGAGATCATATAGAAATAGGTTTTGATATTACCGTATTGGAGGTCAAGGACATGATTGTGTGGCCACAACCAGCCATCGTATTGGGTCTGTCCTGCGTACAAGAAGCTCAGAGCATCGATTATGCCCTCCCCTCGGGAATCGAACTGGGCGAGATCTATCCCCATATTAACCACGGCATCGAGAGCTTCTTTGAACAACTTGTTTGGAACATAATACGGACGTCTATGGTTCAGCGTAATGGGGCCAACCACCTCATTGGTATAATCGAGTTTACCGTTGGACATCTTGAGGTAATATTCACGGACCGAGCAGAAGTTTCCGCTTTCTGTGTATCCCTCAGCATTAAGTATATCCGAGACCTCCTCGGTCGTGACCGTACTTTTGACATTCTGAAACTGGACCATGATAGTCAAGCCTTTAACTTTTCCTTCGTTGACACGACGCCCTTCCAACAAGCCCTTGTTCGCTCCAAAGGTCCTCATGGTCCCAGGGGGTAGGAAAGGGTCTGGTGGCGGGATCGTCAGAGCATGTCGCGCTTCGAATTTGGCGTTACGAACTTTTCCCGACTCTTTAAAATGCCGTCGTATTCCTGCTGGTGGGCTCTGTGTCAGCGACACGCCGCTAGAGACGAATTCGCCGTTAATAAGATTGGCATAACAGTACAATCCAAGGTCGGAATCGTAGACAACTGTATAACCGTCCTCGTTCTCATAACGGGCGTAGAACTCATCGCCAGAGACTACCAGTTTGACGTCAGGTCCGTCCTCCTGTTCAAAGGTCAAAGTCTCTCCAAATATCGAACTCATGCTATTTCACCTCCTTCGGTACAAGGGTTCTAGCTCGTGCCAAGCCCTCTGTTCTAGCTGGCCCTACTTCCTTAAAACCTGTCTCTTCTCTCATCTCATTCATTTTTCTTCTCATTTTTTACATCTCTCTCCCATTAAAGATCCGGTCATGTAGGATCTCCACTATTTCTATTTAATACCTATTAGATAAACTTACACATATTTAGTATAACTAACAGACCCTTTAAAAAGTTTTCGGTTTTTGCCGACTTTATTTTACCTTGTTCCCGATAGGCTTATCAGAACGAGTATCCTGGGCATAGCGCTCCTGGTCTTCAGTGCGATCTTAGTCTCTTTTAGGAAATCCGAACTCAAATACATGGCACTATCGCCCGCATTGCTACTGATACTAGCGCTAGATTTGATCCTGGCGGGCAAAGATGTCATCGCGAAATACATGTTCTCCTATATAGATTTCTGGACATTTCTATTCTGGCTCATGCTTGGTGAGCTTATTGTAAGACCCATACTACTATTCTCACCTGCGATCAGGAGAAAGTTCATTGCCGATATAAAACCGGTCCCTTTGGAGATATACGCGCTTTGCTTTATTAACTGTTCTATCGTTTGCATAGGTTTTGCTTTATACTTCGATGCAATCTCCAGGACCTATGTCGCTCTGGTGAGTGCGATACCATCAGCGCAGCCATTTTTTGTGCTCCTCTTTGCCATAATGCTCACTGTTTTTTATCCCAAATTACTAAATGAGAGTTTGAAACGGAAAGGAATGATTATCAAAGGTATTTCAGTCGTTATAATTTTAATTGGGTCTTATTTAATTGTATCCTAATTTATTTCTCACATTCAAAACACGCCTTTCTTTATCCGTTCCACACATTCGTCCATGCCCAGTTTCTCCTGCTCCCCTGACTCAAGATTTCTTAATGTTACTTTACCTTCTTCCACTTCCTTTTTACCCACGAGCACGGCAAATGAGGCCGGGATGGAATTGGCATAAGACAATTGCGCGCTTATACTTCTACCCATCACATCCATATATGTGTGGAAGAACTCCCTCAGCGTAGTTGCTATTGTTATCGCCTCTTTCGTCACTTTTGGATCTGCCTTTTTCGCTCTTATCGGCACCACCACCACCTTGATAATCTTCAAATCATCTGCTTCTAGGGGATAGATCTCTGCCAGTCGGTCAAAGCCAAAGGCAAAGCCGGTAGAAGGCGTGTCATCACCACCGAACAAAGCGGCTAGCCGATACGAGCCACCGCCACATATCTGATTCTGTGCCCCTAACTTGCCTCCTGCTTCGTACATCTCAAATACCATACCCGTGTAATAATCCAAACCTCGTGCTATTCCCAGGTTTAATGTATAGTCAACGTTGTAATATTCAAGGAGTTCCAGCAACTGCTCCAATTCAGTCAATGCGTCGCTATCAGAAGCGATTATATTACGATCTCGTGCTTCCCGTAAGGCTTTTTTACCGCTTAGATCTATCAGATAGATCAAATCGTCAATTAATTCAGTCCTCGTTCCTATCTCGCTCAAGAACGCGATTACGGATTCTCGTTCTCCTTTGTCTATCAATCGCATCACCTGGTTTATACTGTCCCCTACCACATTTGCAGTTTGTAATACCTCTCTTATAAGCCCTACATGACCCACATGAAGCTCTGCTTTTACGCCTAATGAGTTCGCGATAAAATAAGCGAGTGCGATTATTTCCGCTTGCGATTCCGGCCTGTCGGAGCCTATAATTTCAGTTCCAAACTGCCAGAACTCACGGTACCGTGCCTTTTGCGGCTCTTCATATCTGAAACAATTACCAAAGTAATAGACTTTTGTTGGTTTCGGTGCCATCTTCAGTTCGTTAACGTACATCCGTGTCACAGGTGCGGTTAATTCAGGTCTCAGTGCTAAATGCCGCCCGCCTTTGTCCTTGAATTCATACAGCTCGTTCAGGATACCCTCGCCGGATTTGAGTGTGAATAGCTCTGCACGCTCAAAGGAGGGTGTCCGTATCTCTTCATAGCCCCATTTATCCGCTATATCACGCATTTTCGTTTCCATTACCCGCCTTTTCCGCATTTCGGCGGGCATGAAATCCCTTGTTCCACGTGCTCTTTCTATTCGCATTTGTTTTCGCCTTTCCCGTAAGAAGAATAAGGATTGAAGCACATAAAAAACCTTCCTTTCAATATTAAAAGAGTATATAAAAATATCTACAATTAGATATACGAAGGAAGATCGCCCAAAAGCAAATGACCAGTAACACAACAACAAAAACAAAAGTAAAAATCTGCGGCAACACGAATATCGAAGATGCGATATTAGCGGCAGAAGCAGGTGCTGACGCTATCGGCGTGATATATGTCGCTAATACAAAGCGATATATAGATTTAGGTGCTGCGACACGAATATTCGATGCCGTACCGATATTTGTATCAAAGGTTGTGGTTCTCACATTGGATAACGACCCAATCGAATCAGTGCAAGATAAAATAAATAGGATACTGGATACTGGCGCGGATTGCATACAACTGCACGGAGATGAGCCTGTAGAGCTTATAGCAGATTTACGTGAGTTCTTGAATGCCCAAGTGAAATTAATAAAAAAAGTGGGTGTGGGCGGTACAAAAGAAAAATGCTTGGAAAACGCTTTAGCGTATGAAAGCGTTGTGGATGCACTGTTGCTGGATACTGTGACAGACGATGCGATAGGAGGAACCGGGAAAGAGCACGATTGGAACATAAGCAAAGAGATTGTCGAAAGAGTAAAGAAGCCAGTAATACTTGCCGGTGGTTTGAATCCCGATAACGTTGCAAATGCAATTGCGCTTGTGAAGCCTTATGCGGTAGACGTGTCCAGTGGTGTGGAGCGTGAAGTGCGAATAAAGGACGCGGTGAAGGTGAATCGATTCATAGAAGCGGCTAAATATGATGAAAAATAGCTAAACAAATATAATACACATAAGGTTTAATAATCATACATAAATGGTGTAATGATTAAAGAAAATGGCAATGACTGGTAAAGAGGGAATCCAAAAGGAAGACATAGAGAAGATTATAATAGAAGAACTGCCGAAGCTGATGGCTGATTCACCTGCGTTCCGGCATCAGTTAATAGGCATTATGACTGAGACATTTGTAAGAAAGGAAGAGCTAAAGCAAGTGCTTGATGCGATACGGGACCTGAGAGAGGATTTCAATACCCGATTTGAGGTGCATTCGAGAATACTGGAGGAGCATTCAAAGAGGCTTGAAGAGTTATCAAAGAGGTTAGAAGAGCATTCGAGAATACTGGAGGAGCATTCAAAGAGGCTTGAAGAGTTATCAAAGCGGCTTGAGGAGTTATCAAAGAGGATAGAGGAGTTATCAGAGAGACAAGGGACGCACACAAAAACCATCGAAGAACTAATGAAAAGACTGGATGAAAATGAAAAGAGATTAGAATCCGCTATTGGAGGACTTGGCGCAAGATGGGGGATAATGAGTGAAGAATCATTTAGAAAAGGGCTAAAAGGTATCCTGCAAGGTATAGGGCTAAGTGTCGAGAGATATCTTGATTATGACCCGGAGGGCTATGTGTTTGGGCATCCGGATCAGGTAGAGTTGGATGTGCTTATAAAAAACAAATCCATCCTGCTTGTGGAGATTAAGTCATCTATAAGTAAAGAAGAAGTATATACATTTCAAAGAAAGGTAGAATTTTACGAGAAGAAGCAAAAATTGAAAGTCGAAAAGAAAGGCGTTATATCACCTTCTGTTGACCCAAGGGCAAAACCTGTCGCGGAACGGCTGGGGATAGAAGTTTATACGTCTGGTTATGACGTAAGAATTTAAAATAGAGCAATAAGAGTGAAAATGTTAAGCAAACCAGATGAGCATGGTAAATTTGGGATATTCGGTGGTAAGTTCGCACCTGAGGTGTTGATGACAACGATAGAGGAACTCGAAGCGGCATATATTACCTGCTCTAACGATAAAGGTTTTAGAAGTGAGTTGGACTCGCTACTGAGAACTTATGCAGGTCGTCCAACAGCGCTTTATTTCGCAAAGAACCTATCAGAAATGTGTGGTGCGAAGATATATCTAAAGAGGGAGGACCTGGTGCACGGTGGTGCACATAAGCTAAACAACACTTTAGGTCAGTGTCTACTAGCGAAACACATGGGTAAGAGACGGATAATTGCGGAGACTGGTGCAGGCCAGCACGGAGTAGCAACTGCGATGGCTGCGGCTGTTTTAGGGCTTGAATGCGAGATATACATGGGCACAGAAGATATAGAGCGGCAGAAATTGAATGTGTTCCGGATGAAGCTCTTAGGCGCGAAAGTGAACCCGGTTGATTCCGGCTCTAAAACGCTTAAGGATGCCATAAACGAATCTATACGCGATTGGGTAACTAACGTCGAGAACACCTATTACTTGATAGGTAGCGTGGTGGGGATGCACCCCTATCCTTTAATGGTACGCGAGTTTCAGCGAGTCATAGGCAAAGAGACAAAAGTGCAGATATTAGATGCCGAGGGCCGGTTGCCAGACACGATAATAGCATGTGTCGGCGGTGGAAGCAATGCAATGGGCATTTTTTACGAGTTCCTGGATGATGATACGGTAGAGCTAATAGGCGTAGAAGCAGCGGGAAAGGGGTTAGAAACAGGCGAGCATGGCGCTTCTATTTGTGCGGGCACCGAAGGCGTCTTGCATGGCATGTATTCGAAATTATTACAGAATGAAGATGGCCAGATAAAGCAATCATACAGCTTTGCTCCAGGGCTTGACTATCCCGGTGTAGGACCTGAGCTGGCGCATTTGGCTGAGTCGGGACGGGTAAAGATGGGTTCAACAACAGATGAAGAAACATTAAACGCTTTCAAGACACTGTCCACGGAGGAGGGTATAATTCCCGCGCTCGAATCCGCCCATGCGATCCATTATGCGATAGAAGAAGCGAAAAAGAAAGCGGGAGAGCAAAAGGATCATTTAATTGTGGTTAACCTTTCCGGAAGGGGGGATAAGGACATATACACTGTGGCACAGGTGCTTGGAGACAGGAGGGAAGAGGGATACGTATGACATTAGAAGAGAAATTCAAAGAGCTGAAGGAGAGGAACGAGAAAGCATTTATAGGCTTTATAACTGCTGGCCATCCCAGTGCTGAAGACACATCTAAAATCGCTCTTGCGATGATTAAGGGCGGAGTGGACATTTTAGAGCTCGGGTTGCCTTTCTCAGATCCCATAGCAGACGGAGTCACAATCCAGCAAGCGAGTGAAAGCAGTTTGCGTGCCGGGATGAATACGGATACATATTTTGATGTTGCAGCGGGGATAAAAGGCGTGGAAAAGGTCTGCCTCACTTATTACAATCTGGTCTTGCAAAGAGGGCTGGAACAATTCGTGCACGATAGTGAATCCGCAGGGATAACGGGGTTAATAATTCCCGATTTACCGGTGGAAGAGTCGAAACCGCTGCTAAAAGCATGTGCGAGGCATGAAACGGATTTGGTCTTCATTATTGCACCTACGACCACGGATAAGAGAATGTCGAAGATTCTGGATCTCGCATCGGGCTTTGTTTATGTTGTGTCCTTACTAGGCGTAACCGGTGAGCGGGCGCGGCTTTCGGATGCAGTACGACCACTTATCGGCAGAATAAATGAGCTGGAATTAGCACGTGACCGGCCACAAATACCTCTGGCGGTTGGGTTCGGTATCTCCACGCCGGAACACGTAAGAGCGGTTTGTGAAGTTGCGGACGGTGCGATAGTGGGCAGTGCATTCATAAAGATGATAGAGGAGCGGGCAGGCCCTGAATTAGAAGATCGAAAGGCCTTGCTTACAGACATAGAGGCATTTACAAAGAGTTTGAAAAGGGAGACTAAAAAAACTCGATAAATCTATTTTAGTCAAGAGAGAGATATATATGGTATAAGCAATATGTAGGAAATAGCCCGGTAGTGTAGCGGTCAATCATCCGAGGCCCTGGACCTCGTGACGGCGGTTCGAATCCGTCCCGGGCTATCAAGAAATGAAAAACAAAACTGTTTATAGACTATTGGCGATTTTAATTGGCTTGATGATAATCGCAAGTGGTTTCGCGGTTGCTACAGTAAATAACGCACCAAATGCAAATGCCTCGTTATCCGCAGAGGACTATTGGGCAGTTATAGTAGGATGTGGGGATGATGTACCGGCGTATCGTGATGCAGAGAGTATGTACA
This sequence comes from Candidatus Methanophagales archaeon, assembly GCA_030617585.1. Lineage (GTDB taxonomy): Archaea > Halobacteriota > Syntropharchaeia > Alkanophagales > Methanospirareceae > Methanophaga. Next base: position 2,697 of record JAUWVD010000021.1, on the reverse strand, counting down.
ATGTGCTCACGGTGGCATCAGATAATTGGAATGCGAGCAATATCCGATTTTTAATTAACGAAACGGCAACAAAGGCAAACATCCGTGATGCAATACAGTGGATGGCAAATAAATCGAGTGCAGAGGATACCTGCCTCTTCTATTTCGCAGGTCATGGTAATTCCATAATTGATTATAGCGATGACGAGGCAGATGGCTTGGACGAGTCACTAACTGCTTTTGACGATAACATAATTGATGATGAGCTTGAAGCATGGATGGGGGAAGTAAAAGCACAAAAAGTCGTGGCAATTTTAGAGGCATGCCATAGTGGCGGAGTTCTCACACCATTTCAAATATGCGAAGTAAAAGAGCTGTATGCACTCGATGGATCCGCTAAAGATCCCGAAAAAGCGCATTGGTTGGTCTTAACCGGCTGTCGGATGAATGAAAAAGGTGTGCACATGTGTAATTTAAAAAATGGTGCATTTACCTATTATATTGTACAAGGACTTTGGGGTGCTGCGGACCAGGATGAGGATGGAAGTATCTCCGTTCGAGAATTATGTGATTACTCTTTCCCAAAAATAGTTGAATACCGAGAAGAGACGCAGCATCCCTTATTATGGCCAGATGATAATTCTGCAAATAATTTTACTCTTATTCAATTAAAAGCATCTATCCCCAAAAAGATCAAGGTCCCCGCGGACTATCACACTATCCAGAAAGCTGTGGCAGCTGCAATGCCTGGAGACGTAATAGATGTTTCTCCGGGAACATATACTGAGAACATAGTAATAAATAAACCACTTACAATCAGTGCCCCGTATGGGAATTCTATAATACACGCAGCCAATAGTTCTTTTCCCTGTATACTTATTACGGTAGACAACACCACAATTTCTGGGCTAACATGTCAAAAAGGTTTGCACGGAATAGAACTCTGGCGATCTTGCAACAACCTGATAGCAAATAACACAGTTAAGAATAATGGCAACAATGGCATCATCCTTAATAAGTCAAACAACAATAGGATAATAAATAATGAGATCTCAAATAATGATAACTACAATGGGATAGCCTTAGATTCATCAAACAATAATAAGATTCGTAATAATAGTGCAAACGATAACCATTATGATGGTATTGCATTTTTGGCTTCGGATGAGAACATAATAGCAAACAATACAGTGAAGAACAACGGAAACGGTGGCATTTCGATCGGGCTTTCTTACAGCAATAGGATAACAGATAATGTCGCTTCAAACAATGCTAACGGTAGTGGAATAGCTTTAGCAGATTCAAATGATAACCATATCCATAATAACATTGCGAACTATAATCATTTACAGGGTATTGTACTCTGGGCATCAGACGAGAACATAATAGCAAACAACACTGCTAAGAATAATGTAGACAAGGGCATCTACCTCAAGTCTTCAAACAACAACAGGATAACCGGTAATGATGCCTCAAATAGTGATTATTATCATGGTATAGCATTAAGCCAATCAAATGATAACGAGATTTGTAATAACATTGCAAACTATAACCGTCAATGTGGTATTGGACTCTGGACATCAGACGAGAACATAATAGCGAACAACACGGCATCGAAAAACGATGCGGGTATCTACCTTGAGTCTTCGGACAACAACCGCATCTCTCTTAATAACTTCATAGCCAACAATGTTAACGTCAAATCGCGTAGCTCTACCAACGCATGGAATTCGCCATCAGAAATAACATACACATACAATAGTAGCACATACACAAGCTATCTCGGTAACTACTGGGACGATTACAAAGGATCAGATGCAGATGGAGATGGAATTGGGGATACTCCCTACCGCCTAAGTTCCGGGGATGACAATTATCCGTTGATCTTGCATGCGCGGAATTACTTCGGAGATCGGATATATCAATATCCATCACCTACTCCAACGCCTGGGCAGAAGACATGGCACTCGGTGAATACGTTTACTGGTACCGAAGGTCGGACAACACCATCTTTTGCTATAAAGGGAGATGAGTGGCGAGTGAAATGGTTAGTAAAAATCAGCTCAACCTTCTCACTTTTTTATGTGCATGTGTATCGTGAGGGACAAACAAGTGAGTTAGTTGACGAGTGGAGTTGGAATGAAGAATATTCCCACAGGGATACGAGGTACATTCACGCAGGGAATGGCAGCTACTACTTTAGAGTCCTTGCCATGGATATTGACGAGTGGGAACTCGAAGTGGAGGATTATTATTAAATCGCATTCTAACACATCTAACCACCCGGCAGTTTTATCTTTGAGATAAATATAATCGGCCATAACCCCTACAATCGCTATCTTACCGGTCCGATGAGACATGATATACCCAAACCTTTGTATTTGTATAGATATATTAATTGATGCGGAGCGAACGCTGGCTTATAGTGTATATACCACAAGGAATCCTAATATCCAACTAAAATTAAATATGTATTGACACAGATTAACGCCGATTAACGCAGAAGAAATCAAATCCGTGTAAATCCGTGTAAATCTGCGTCCTAAATTAAATTTATAGGTAGAAGTTATATTTTATATACAATAAAAAAATGATTGGATACCAGTGAAAATATATGCAGCTAAAAACGAGTAAAACGGAAATAACGCATATTTTTATAGCTTGGCTTGCTATTTCCGTTGCATTTACCATTGTCTTATCTAGATGGTACCAGCAAAG
>JAUWVD010000103.1 GCA_030617585.1 Candidatus Methanophagales archaeon | reverse complement strand
ACTTGCAATTTTGAGCCTACTTATGACTTCTTGATGGGTGACGATGGAACCACCTGCTCTTCCTGTGGCGGTTCACGCCCATCGGATTTTTCGGTTCTTTTTTCTGATGATATTCCTATTCATCCTACAAATTGTGACTATGAGAATCCAGGCCTCATTGTTTATATGGACGATCTTAGAAATAACAGTGATCCAAATGTTGTGATCGCGGATGTTCGCACTCCTGAGCAATATGCGGAGGGGCACATTCCGGGTGCAATAAATTTGGATTGGGCTAATTTCAGAAAGGGAAAAGGCGTTTTTATCGGAGTTAAAAATGCAACGAGGATTTTAGGTGAGCAGGGAATAAATGAGGAGAATGAAATAATCGTGTATTGCAGTAGTGCTACGGGTACGCAATGCCCGGCATCTTATTATGTCTTCTGGATGCTCGAATACCTCGGGCATGAGCACGTTTCGGTCCTGGATGGTGGGTTCAATGCATGGAGCCCTGCGTATGGATACACGCAGAACGAGACGACACGAGCTCCTACTACGTATACAGCCACTGTGGTGGCCGAGAGGTTTGCCGATACAGAGTGGGTTCAAAATAATCTTAATAACTCGGCGGTTCAGATAGCGGATGCAAGAGCGACAGAAGACTACAAGGCGGGTCATATCGACGGTGCAATCAACATAAACTACGAAAATCTGTTTAGAGATGGAGACCGGTTGAGAGGGGCGGATGAACTGGAATTGTTTTTATTTCCTGTCGTGATCCCCGGATTGGATAAAAACAAGGAGACAGTTGCGTATTGCGAATCGGGAGCGAGCGCGTCAATCTTGTATCTCGCATTGCGGATGATGGATTATCAAGTGCGGAATTATGATGGTTCATGGAACGTATGGTGTGAAACACATCCTGGGCTAACGATACCAATTTCAAATGTGAGTGCAAATCCAAGTTCTGTATATAAAGGGGGCTTAGTAAGCATATATGCAGATGTTGAAATCAATTCTACTGAAATGAAGGGTGAGTCAACGGGTACCTCGCTTATTCCAAGTGGACGTAATCTACCTTATATTCCCGGTGCAGGTTGCGCGTATTGTGGTGGTGTATCTGCTGTCCCTACATCCACTACATCTGGTAGCATCGGTACTTCTTTTGTCCGTGGATACATATATGATGGCAATGGAACCAATGTTAAGATTGTCATTATGTATGATGATAGCGGTGATTGGCGATATGTGGGGGAATGGGAGACAGACTCCGCAGAAGAGGGAATTTACCACGTGGATATTGTGGCATCGGATGGAGTATTAACGACAAAGGAAAAGGATGCGGCAACGTTTGAAGTGGTGTCCGATACTGCAGGTCCGTAATATCAGAAAGAAAATGCGATTAATAGTTCCACATCCTGGGCATTTTGAAGCCTTGAAGGAGATAATAGAGGTCAAAGAAGCGGAGGGCTTGAAGGAAGTAGACGAGGTTTTTATGGGCGGCTCGCCGGATGTGATGGGTAGTGGACGTGGAGTGCTACATGCACCGCTTATTGAAGAGATAAGGGAACAGACCGAATATGCGCATCAACATGGCATAAAGATGAATGTGGTGATGAACTCAACATGTACAGGCGGGCATCACCTGACGTTCGAGGGCTATAAGATGTTCGAGTGGTACTTTGGGGAACTGAACAAAGCGGGTGTTGATGCAGTTACGATGGCAGAGCCATACCTGGTGGAGCTACTTCGTGAATTCCCAATGAAGATAGTTGTATCTGTTTTATCGTATGTTGATGCGCCACAGCGCGCGAAATTCTTTGAAGACCTCGGCGCTGATGTGATAACAGTGGACACGAACATAAACCGGCACTTTGATCTGTTAGAGGGGATAGTAAAGGCGGTGAACTGTGACGTACGGATAATAGTGAATGAAGGCTGCCTATATAAATGCCCGTTTAGATACTCACATTACAATCTCGCCTCGCATCTCAGTAGTTTAAACCAGCCTCAGTCTCCGCTATTTGCACCCGACTATTATTTCGACAAGTGCATAGCAATCCGTCTGAGGAATCCGACACAGATGATAAAGTCCGGATGGATAAGACCAGAGGACGTAAAGGAATACGAAGCAATAGGTATTGCGGACATCAAGCTTTCCGGTAGGACAAAGGCAGTGAATTGGATAATAAATTGTATGCGGGTATATTCCAAGAGGTCGTACAAGGGTAACCTGCTTGAACTTCTTGATTGTCCTCAGATGCTCAGGCACATGTTTTACATAGATAATGAGAAGCTGGATGGTGGTATAGAGCACTGGAAGAGCTGCAAGAAGATATGTAATGAATGTGGCTATTGTGATGCACTAACGAAGGACGCAGTAACCACTTTCAAATGAGAATCGAAGAAAACAAGAAAACAAAACGTGTAGGGCGATACAGGGATAAGATAAATATAATTCAGGAAAGATGTGGCGAGATAACAGAATGGACGGGAGAATATGAGGTGGAGTTCTACACACGAGATGAGAAGACGAAATTGGCAACGTATAAAGCATTCCAGGAAGTTTCCGAGTCGTGCATGGACATAATTGCAATGGCGTGCAAGGATGAGAAAATAACGCCAAAGGACGACTATACAAACATAGAGAACATAGATTTCATAGACGGACGTATGAAGGCTGTGTTAGTCGAAGCAAATGGGCTGAGAAACAGGTTGGTGCATCGGTACAATCAATCTGACGACCTCATTGCTTTAGTAAGCATAAAAGGATTATTGCCAAGTATAGAGGAATTTGTTGAGGTGGTAGAGCAATGGATGCAGAAGCGGTTAAGCGAAAAGTAAGAGAAGACCTCCGGTTCTTATTTGATGACATTTTAGTCCTGGGTGTGCTGCTTTACGGCTCTGTGGCAGAAGGCGAAAGTAATGAACGAAGCGACATAGACATCTGTGTTGTAGCACCATCGGCAAGCGATAAGGTAAAGCTTTCAAGATGGATTATGCGTAATGTAAAAGATGAGCGGTATGACGTGCGAGTATTTGAGAGCATGCCACTTTATCTTAAGATGGCTGTGATAGTGCATGGCATGGTAGTACATGCACGAGATATTTACGAGCTTTACGAGTATTTTTATATGTTCCGGAAGCTCTGGGAAGACCAGAAGCGACGTCAAATGCTGACAAATGAGGAAGCACTAAAGTTGTTTTCGTAATAACATATAACTTCTACCTATAAATTTAATTTAGGACGCAGATTTACACGGATTTACACGGATTGTATTTGTATAGTTCAGTAAAATTTCCAAGCACCAAATTCAAATTTATAATTTTGGTTTTTGGTCATTAGGATTTGTTTGAGATTTGGTGCTTGTAATTTGAGATTTTCGCTCTATACAAATACAAATCTGACATATATATGCGCACGAGGCATTGAGTATTAACTAACTATGGCATTATTGAAGAACGAAGCCGAACTGGTGAAGAGGTTGTGTGCGCGAATTTTAGTGGCAGAAGGAGAAGAAGAAAAGAGAAAGATACTGGATCTTGGGTGTGGCAGCGGAAAACTCGCAATATATTTGAGTGAAGAGACGGGATATGATGTTACCGGGGTAGACCCCAGCCGCGAGCGAATAGAAAAAGCACGAGAGAAATCGTCTTCAGTCACGTTTGAGGTTCAGCCTGCGGAGGAGACGGCTTTTGCGGATAGCACATTCGATGTAGTCGTATCGCTAAAGTCATGGCATGAAATGGTTAATCCAAAAGCGGCATTACGGGAATCCATGCGGCTGCTTACAGAAGGCGGGAAGATATATATTATCGACTGGGTAGGCGGTGTCGGGCATACGAAGAAGTATTTCACAATGGAGACCAGAGCACATGCGAAGAAGTATTTCACGATGGAGCGTCTAAGGGAAATGCTTTCAGAAGCAGGATTTACCAATATAAGAATTGAACTTAATATTGAGGGCGAATTGATGTTGGCGGAAGGACAGAAGTAAATGCAAAATGCAAAATATCCATCTTATCGTGCGGCCAAAAATAGCGAGTCACAGGTTTTTCTTTTCGGCTCTTCGCTTCTTCGCCACATCCGCCCCTCATCTCGCTCGCCTTTTTATATTTTGTAATCTAAGTGCATGCACAATGGAAGAGGTATTAGCGATGTATTTCGGAAAATTCCAAACAGGAGCAAAAAGTATCTTTTTGGATATATTTAGTGCAAGCATTATCGGTGCAGTTGAACAAAGCCCCATATAAAACTTTCGGAATTCAGCAGCAAATTAACAAATTCGATGCCACGGGATATTGAGCAATTATAAACTTCGCTATATGTGCCTATATTAACAGATACGGGCTGCAGAATGCATGCTCGACCATTATTTTGGGCCGTTACAATTAGATGTGAGTGTATATTGTCCACACTTTTTATTTTATTGTCATAACAGGTATGAACAATCGTCAAGTGCGTATGACCCTGCTCCGGTGAGCATCTCAATTTTGGAAGTACGAAAAATATCGAAAAGCTTTTATGTATAGGTACAGTATGTACCTCTGTGTACTCTATGATGTGTAGAGTAAACGAAATAAGCATTAAGGAGGAAAAAAAAATATGGCAGACGAGATAGATTTATATGACGACAGAGGTAGCGTATTAGCGAAGGGCGTACCACTGGACGCGATCAGTCCGTTGAAGAATGCTGCGATAAAGAAGATTATCAGCATGACCATTCGGACCGGTGCGACTGACATGGCGGGCCTGGACAAGAAGTTGAAGACAGGGGCAATAGGCGGAAGAGGAATGATAATCCGCGGCGTAGGAAGAGACATCCCTGTACTAGACAAGGTGAACGAGATAGCGAAATCCGTAGAGGACATG
>JAUWVD010000130.1 GCA_030617585.1 Candidatus Methanophagales archaeon | reverse complement strand
TCCAGGGCGTTACGAAATCCGGCTCTCCGACACCTAATGAAATCACGCCTTCCATACGCTGTGCGATGTCAAAGAACTTCCTTATCCCGGAGCCTTCTATTTGGCTCACCCTATCTGCTATTACGGTCATAATGATACAGCTAATCTTTTACCCTTCGCTTCCGCTTCGTATATCTCTCCATACTCTTTATAAGATTTTAGTAAAAAATTCGTTACTGTATTACGAACTTGTTCTAGAGGTGCTATCTTTTCCGCAACGAAATACGCAACTTCGTGCATCGTCTTTCCTAATACTAACACCGATAGGTCATACTCGCCGGAAACCAATCGCACCGACTGCACTTCCGGGTATTTTGAGATCCGCTCTGCAACGGAATCATAGCCAGTGCTTCTTTCCGGACTGATTTTTATATCTATTAACGCTTGCACGGTATCTATGCCTGCTTTTTCATGATTTATCACCGCTTTGTATTTTATTATGACCCCTTTGCTTTCCAATTTCGAGATGATTCCCTTTACCTCTTCCTCCGCCATCCCCGCCATCCTCGCTATCTCCTTATCGCTTAGTCGTGCATTCTCTTGCAATATCCCAAATATTTCCTTCTCTTTACTGTCCATTCCGGATTGAAATTCACCTCCTGCATCTATAATACAATTTTATCCATAGCCTTTATAAATCTTGAGGTTTATCATATATTGTGTTTATTGGATTATCATGAGATGTATAGAGTACGTAGTTTGAAAATGAGGTGAAAAAGAGACATGTTTGACGAACCTATAATAGAAGCGAGCACGAGAGAAGTCGTTACTATAATGCCGGATACTTCGATAGCGAAGACTATTGCCATTATGGAAAAGAACAAGTTTCACAACTTGGTTGTGCTTGACAGTGCTGAGATATACATGGTGAATATATTGGACCTGCTCATTGCATCCAATCCCGAATCATACGTGGACGAATTTATGTTTAAGCCCCACTGCATACATAAAGATACGCCCTGTATAGATGCGATATGTGAACTGACGGATAGCGGTCAAAGAGCAGCGCCAATAGTTGATGACAATGGAGAACTCGTTGGGATTACCACCGACTATGACATTATAAAACAAGGGTCGAAATCCCAGATCCTGAAAGATACTAAGGTTACAAAAGTAATGACCCGAAGCCCAGCCTATGTAGAACAGGGCGAGAGCCTAGGTAAAGCGAGAAGTATCATAAGGAAGAACAATGTAGGGCGAGTTCTTGTTGTTGATGAAAATGAGGCTCTAGTTGGCATAGTCACAGGTGGCGATATTTTAAAGCGGATTTACAAGCCAAAAAGGAAGATGACCGTGGGGGAGGTTAAAGGCGAGAATGTACCCAGAATGGGGCAATCGGTCTCTTCCATCATGAGTTCACCCGTAATCTCTGCTGATATAGATGCAAATCTTGCTGATGTTGCGAATTTGATGCAAACGCACGATATACGTGGTGTGCCTATAGTAACGGATGGTCTGCTGAGAGGGATCGTGACGATACCCGACATAATGGGGTATCTGAGAGAGCTCAGAGCGGAGGCAATGGTGAAGGTTGAGATACAGGGTACTCTCGATGATGAATATCAGGAACTTGGAGAGCGAATAATAGAAACAGAGGTGAGGAAAATCGCCAAGTTCGCTAACAAGGTGCACTGGATAAAGATAGTGATAAAAAAGGAGCGGGACCGAGGTGGAGTCCCATATTATAAGATAGGTGCACATGTGAAAACACAGGATAAATTGTACGTTGGTTATAGTGAGCCCGGCGGCACCCGAACAATGATGGCAAAGCGAGGTGAGGGCGACATAGTAGTGAAAGAAGGAAAGAGGAGATGGGACTTCGTAGATGTGTTGAAGGATGCTTTACTCTCTGTTGAGAGCCAGATAGAGGAAGATAGGGGTAGAAGGCGGTCGAAAAATAAGCAGTATTTTTAAATTGCCACATCCACCACATCCAATTCCTTCACTTCCGCTTCTGTCCCGAGCAACTCACTTAAGCTCGGGATCGTTCTTCCATTATCGCCCGATATGAGCTCCTTAATATACAAACCGCCATCGCATTTGAATTCCACAATCGGCACTTCAAAGGAGATCAACCTTGCATCATAGACTTTCCTCTTTCGCACCAAATCGGCCCTTCTGTGTACCACTCTCAGTGGTGTCCTCTGTTCTATCACGGCACCAATTAAGTTATCTAGGGCAGATCTCAAATCCTCTTCTAGCACGCTCGTTTTTAGCGACACTACGGCCCTATAAGTCTTATCAACCTTAGCATTTTTTATCTTCGCAACCGCTTCTCTTTTCACATACTGTAACTCAAGCACTTCTACTTTATCCTTGTTCTCATCATTCACCTTATTCTCTAACCACTTCAAGTCAAGTTCCCTCAGTCTTGGCTCCTTTATCTCCATCACAAACGGGCGACCGGAACCGAGCATTCGAGCATCTATGTCCTCTCTGCCACTACCGTGCAACACTGTATCCACACCACCAAACTCTTCTAATATAGAGCCACCTATAAGCTCCTCGACTGATTCCGCATACATCTTACCGGTGAAATCGCACCGCTCACAGCCCTTACCACGACACTCGCGGCATAACCATTTGGTCTGTGGTATCCCCCTTTTGAACTTCCTGTATCTACCGTAAATGAAGACCGAATTGATCTGCAACTCCACCGCTTCCGTCACGAGATTTAGAATTACTACGAGGTCAGGTCTATCAAAATCGGCTATTTTACCTGTTTCATGCTCTATTCTCTTGCCTACTTCTCTATTCAATTCGGCCTTTAATGGTTCTGCATATGCTGCCCCCGCAATCTCCCATAACAGCTCTTCGTTCTCCAGCAGCATCCCGCTTACCTTTGTACCCACCAGAAAGGAATCGAATTCGTATCCCTTCAACGTTTCCAATGCCTTTAATACCCACGCCTCGAAATTCTCAAATAGGCCATTACATAACCAGCATTTACCTTCTTTTAGTTCCGCTTCCAGAACGCTTCGTACTATCTCGCCGCGCTTTTCGTTTGTTAGGCCTGTGGAGATCTTTGCAAATTGGCGGCCAAGGCAGTTGTCGCAGATAGGCCCTTCGTTTATTATTGCTCGCGCTGCTGTTATTATCTCTGCATTTTCTAACGCTTCCGTTCTAAATGGCAGTTGAGGTGGAATTTGATTGTTCATTTATCTTACCCAAACTATAATTTACGTATTTATCCCTTTCAGTATAATATCTCCTTCATTGACATCAATATCATTAGCGATAACCCAGCACTTTGCCTTTAGCAGGAAAAATATTATAGGCTCTTTTTCATCTGAAAGTCCCTCATAATTACCCTGACCCTTACTTATTACCAATTTCGAGTTCTTATATATCTTTTTGAATTCCGCATTGCATGTTTCAAGAACTGTTCCCGGTGCACTTGTCCCGGATGATAATATAGTTGCAACTTTATCAATCCCTGCTTCTAGGGCATCTTCATACGTCACGTCATTTATGGCTGGTATCGCTCTAACCACATATATTACTGGCTTTTTCATCTCCTCTATTAAAATTCTATCGAATACCGATTCACCGGCATTGTCACCAATATACAGAATCTCATCGGTTTTATCTAAATGTGCCTTAAATTTATCGTAATCGAATATTGCAAAATCCTTTTGGAGTACAATATCTATCTCCTCTTCGATATTGAATGTTCTATTCACGCCAAAGTCTATCACGTTACCCGCAATTGCGATTCGTATCGCGGTAAGGAGTTTGTCATTCGACTTTTCTACTTTTTTCTTCAAAGCGGGATATAACGCCAATGCTTCCTCGGTGCTTGCCCTTTTTAGTTCTTTGTACGGATCAAATACGCCCGTAATCGCACTTACTTGCTCGTATATTCGCATTCCGGTTTCTGGTGGGCTGCTTTCAAGTGGTATATCGCTTAGCATCCGGCCTATTTCATCCAGGAGCTTTTTTAGTTTTTTTTCATTTCCCGTTGCTATCCGTCCTGCACGGAGTGCTTGACTAAAGAAACAGGGGATACAATCTAGATATGTTCTCATTTTTCCGTTTTTAAATATAGC
>JAUWVD010000005.1 GCA_030617585.1 Candidatus Methanophagales archaeon | reverse complement strand
GGGATAGCGATGCGCAAGATGCGATATCTTCAGCCAGTTCATTATTTCATTCACTCTCTTTGTATCCTGAGTTTTCCTCAACTTCAAGCCGAATTGTATGTTCTGCTCAACGTTCAAATGCGGGAATAGCGAATAATCCTGGTAAATAAAGCCAATCCGCCTTAGCTCTGGTGGCAGATCCGTTACATCATGTCCTTCTATCCTGATTTCTCCACTGTCGGGAAAGTAAAAACCCGCGATTGTTTCGAGTAACAACGTCTTTCCCGCGCCAGTCGGCCCCAGTATAACGAAATATTCGCCTTTTTTTATTTCTAAGTTTATGTTCTTGAGCCTGAATTCTTTCCAGTCTTTGGATAAATCCTTAATTCTTATCATCTCTCCATCATCTCTTTCTTTTCCCAATTACCCTAAAGACTACAAATATAACCAGACAAATAGAGATCAGGAGAACCGAAATAGGTCTTGCACCAGGTATACCCGGTAAGCCCGTTAATCCGAAGGATGTGAACCGATCGCCTATCAGTATAGACGCAGAGCGTGGGAATGAGGCAATAATCATTACCGCTGCGAATTCGCTTATTCCTCGTGCCCAGCACAGGATCGCGCCACTGAATATAGAAGAAGCAGCAAGCGGAAAGGTTATTTTTATGAACGTTCGCCATTGAGATGCGCCTAATGAGCGTGCAACATTCTCTAACCTCGGGTCTACCTCTTTAAACCCCTCGCGTGCGGCATCCACTAAAAACGGGACACTCACAAAGAGCATTGCAACCACTATGCCAGAAAAGGCATCTATAAATGCAATACCTAACTTCTCAAATGGCGCACCTATCACCCCATATCGCATGAACACACCGTATAATGCAATCCCGGCAACAATGTGCGGCACCACCAGGGGAACATCCACAATACTTTCTATAATGCTCTTACCAACGAAATCCTTCCTTGCTAAGAAATAGGCTAAGGGCACGCCGAAAAAGAAAGCGATCAGTGTTGAACAAATCGCAGCAGATATGCTTATCCATATTGCCATTAGAACTACGGGATCTGTTGCGGCATCAATCAACCCGGAAATGTCTTCTGCCTGCTTGTAAAACATGTTTCCAAGCGTAATACCGATAAAAGCGATGAGAAAAAGGCCCAAAAGAAGAAAAAGGATAAATATTTTCTCTCGCTTTAGTTTCGCTATTCCTGGCCTTCCAAAAAGTATTTTCATTGCTCCTATCCTATTTCCTACTTTACATCTTTGTTCCTTTTATCGTCACCTATATGCAAGATTGTGCCACTCGTTATAAATTACTTTCGGTTTTTTCTATGGAAGTTACTTTTCGGTGGCACTGTCTTAAGAAACCCGTGATTAATCAACGCGGAGATAGCCGAGGGCGCGGAGTTTAAGACAAGAGCGTTCCAATCCACGCTTGGATTTTCTGATGCTTCGGCAGTTTTGCTTCGTTATTCGTCACGGATAAAATCCTGTATCCAGCTCTGAATCTCATCAATATTATCTTCGTATTTTATCGCATCTTCTAGTTCGATATCGCCGACAGAAATCTTTGGTATTCTCTCCATCTTACGACCTTCCACGAGTATCAGATCCGGTCGCGCAATCAGATTCAGAATATCCGCGATCTCCTTCAATTCCATCCCTTTCTTGAAGATAAACGCGGTCTCATCCAGAGAAGAAGCGACAACCACGCTCGCACCTGCTTGTCCATGTTTCCATGTATCTTTTCCCTCTGTATCTATCGAGAACCGCTTTGGGATGTTCTTTATCGTCACTATCTTGTATCCATCATTCTTCAGCCACTTGATCAATTTCTCGATCAAGGTTGTCTTTCCGCTGTTGTGATGTCCACAGATTCCGATTAGGTTATTCATTGTATATAATGTATAACATCTACCCATAAATTTAATTTTATGGCATATAAGTTAAAAGAATATAGTAATGAAAGAGTATCTGCTTGGAAATGTTGCGATTGCAAGAGGCATCCTCGAGGCGGGAACGAGCTTATCAAGGAATCGAATGAAATGATACCTGGCGGAGATCCTAAACTTGAAAAGTTCGCGAAGTTACTTGAAAACCATCTTAAGGCCTTACCTGTCCTGGGAGCATTGACAAGTCTCTGGTTCTTCAGCCTGCAAGAGATGACAAAAGAAGAGAATCTTGAACGTGTTAAAAAAGGTTTGGGGAGAAGGTTCCCAATAGGGCTAGAGGACAAGGACTATGAAGCTATTTATGCTAAACTGGAAAAAGACAGTATGGTGGAATCGGTGCACGGTAAACTCAGATTAACTGAGAGAGGCAGAGAGGAATTGAAGACTCTTTTCGAGCACCGGGCTTCCTATCTTTCCTGGCTTTACCGTAAATCTATATACCCAAGAAAAATCAATTGGATTGCTGAGGGGTTATGAGGGGATTGCAAAAATGAGTGAACAAGTTCAGCGAAAAGGGAAGAATATGCGAAATACGTTTAGATATACCGGAGTTTTACAAAATTTCACCCACGATCTAATCCATAGGAGAACTTAAATATGGATGGAACTATTCGAGCTAATATTACTTTGGGGTTACATGTTGCAATAGTATTAAAAAAGGACCAAAAAACCGGTAAAGTTACAACAGGTGTTGTCCAACGCATACTAACGAATTCTCGGACACATCCACATGGGATTAAAGTTCGTCTTGAAAGTGGTGAAATCGGCAGAGTGAAAGATATTTTAGAAATAGCTTGACAATGTCCGATTAACCACAGAGTTCACAGAGAGCGCAGAGGTTGGTAAAAAGTTACCAATACATGACGTTTCAAAATAACAATCTGCACATACCTCATCTGTAAATACCTATTATATCAGAGAGGATAGCACTTGCCGCTTCGATAGGACCCGCACCTTTACCAATGACTGTGATTTCGCCAGCTAAGTCTGTTTTTATCGTTGCAACGTTTAATGTACCACCGACGTTAAGTGGATTCCCTTTCGCTACTAACCGGGGCGCAACTTTCAGGCTGCCGTCATTGTCTACTTCGCCTATTAATTTTATCACATAGCCCTCGTCATCTGCCAGTTTCAAAGCCTCCGGGGTTATCTCGGTAATCCCTGTCACTTCAACCTCTTTATAGGCTGCGTTCATATCAAAGATGGAATTAGCTAAGATGACTAGTTTCACGGCAGTATCTATTCCTTCTATATCTTTGGATGGATCCGCCTCTGCGATTCCTAGCTCCTGCGCCTCCTTTAACACATGCTCGTAAGGCAGCTTCTCCTCTGCCATCCGCGTTAGAATATAGTTGCAAGTGCCATTCAAAATGCCCTCTATTGATATAACCCCATTGCCCGCGAGATTCTCCCTCACCAGTGAGATTATTGGCATTGCTCCGCCTACCGAAGCTTCAAATCTTAGCTCTTTACCCCGCTTCGCTGCGAGTTCCGTAACCCTCTTATACTCTAATGCTATTGGCCCTTTATTTGAGGTTACTACATGCCGGTCTGACTCTAATGCAGTAAGTACATGAGTTAATCCCGGCTCGCCATTATCGACATTAGTTGGTGTCGTTTCCACCATAACATCATGCTCTACCTCTTTTATTACATCCAGACTTGAGACTTCTTTTAGGTCTTTGCCTGTTCTGAGGTTCATTATCTCTTCCTCTCTCAGTCCGTTCTCATTCACAATACTGCCTTTCAAGTCCGCTATGCCGACAATTTTTAGGTCTATGCCGTGTTTTCTTGCTATCGCATCGTGTTTCCGTTTTATCACTTCTGCCACGCCGCGTCCCACATATCCAAATCCAATTATCGTGACCCTTACCGTCTCTTGTTTCCTGCTCATTTCATGCACCTGCTAAACACTTGAATAGTCAGAATGTTATATAAATCTATTATTGTATTTGTAGAGCGAATCTTAAAAACCACGAGATTCCACAAGATTAACACAAGAAATTAAGGTTAATAGGGATGGGATAGCCACTAGTTTATTTAAACATGATTACTATTATTGTTCTCTCGTGAAAATCTGTGTAATCTTGTGCGTTGCTAAACAAATAACCATTATTAAATGTCGGATTGGCGTGATGGATTTATGAGTCCACGGAATTTTTGGCTGTTACGCGGGACTTAACTATATAGATCACAATGGCCACCACAGAAGCCAGAATTGGTACGATGCAATCGTCAGTAGGGATTATATATACCTGATACCGCCCCCAATGGAATGGAAATAGCATCAGCATTCCGCCACTTAGATGGGCGAGCGGTAGATCAAATAAGAAGTGTGTTGCCATCCCGAATAAGAGGAGCTTAAAAGCGTTCATCTGCTCTTCAAAGAACAGCGCGATTACCGCGGCAGATATGACTGCACCTACAGGCGTATGTAACGGTACAATAAAGTCCCAGATGTCTATATTTATCCATCGAAATAGCAGACCCACTTTTATGATGTCCGGGATGAGTGCACCTACCATGACTATCGCTGTATTCCTACCACCAAAGAATTTGAACTTCACCGACAGTATCTGACAGATGATCCACGCGAGTAGGACATGAGACAGCCAATCGACCATAGATTTATTCAATTCCTCCTTGGTATGAATGCCATTCGCTTGCAATCGAACTTCCAGCTTCTGAAAAAGGCTATTACCAATATGAGCAATCCTATTAGCGATCGAACATATACCATCTTCAGACTTTGAGCTGGGGTAACAATCATCTTATCTGGCAAGATCCTGTTTGGTGATCGGAATATACCTAAAACTTCAACCACGTCTCCCGGGCATACCTCCTCTTTTGTGTCAATCACAAAATTGAATCGTATATCTCTATCCATAGACATAATCACAAAGGATGACTCTCCTACCTCTGTAACTGTACCGCCGTTGGCGATGGTCCACCCATCGTAAAATTCGGGATCTTGTTGAATCAATTTCGTAGCTGGATATTCTAAGTGCTCTTCAAAGTTGGTGTAATGGTAGGTACACAGGCACAACAAGAGGGCAACTAAGAGGAGACCAATGAAAACGCGGATGTATTTGATCCTTATCGGCATGTTTACCCTGTAGATGTCATAAGCATAAGTAAACCTATTTTTCTCTCGTATTTTGCAGTTTGAAATTAGTGCATATTCTGGATGTTATTAAGTGTAGAGTTGATAATGAGAGATGAAAGCCGCAGCAAAAGGAATTCTTCTATGTGTATCGCAGATGATCGTAATACTGGCTTTGGTACTCGTGCCTTTTACTGGTGCGATAGACGAGAATGTAGCAGCCGGTAATACGACAGATGGCGTATGGAGCATTATAAGCGATGATATTCTGAGCGATGAATCATCGGTCACATCTCTCGAAGTGTGGGACGGGACGTACAATGAATCTGTTGTCCTGGACAAGCGATTGACTATTTATTCAAGGGACGGTGCAAATGTAACAATCGTAGATGCCGGAGGCTCGGGAAACGCACTAACAATAAAAGCAGACAGTTGCACCGTTGACGGTTTTTTGGCTACCGGAAATGGTCACTATCACGGCGATGCGGGGATAAAAGAGGAATCCAACGGGAATATTATCGTGAATAACAGCATTCATGACGTCCACACTATGGGCTCGAGCGACATCAGGAATTCATCATCAATGATAACATATGCCTACAACGGCAGTCAATACATAGGCTATATCGGCAATTACTGGCGTGACTGCTGTGGTGCACACACTCTCAACGATGGGATTGGTGACGAGCCCTACAGCTTTTATAAGGGATTGAGTCCAGGAAAATACGAAGTAGCCTCGGGCTATCCCTTCTGGGACGGAGGCGGCAGGTGTGAAAACGACAGCTACCCGCTGATTCGATCTTTCACGTTTTATGTCATGGAGAACGCACTGCCGATTATCGATTTTACCGTCTCACCTTTGGAACCGGAAGTGAAGAAAAGAGTCACCTTCGATGCCTCTTCGTGCTATGACCCGGATGGTGCTATCATATTGTACCATTGGGACTTTGGCGACGGAAACATCACAAGCACGGCGGAAAGTATAATAACTCATTTTTTTCGCTCAACGGGTAATTATACAGTAACATTAACGGTGACCGATAACTCCAGTGCCATAAGTTCAACGAGCAAAGTGATAGCCATACCTATGCCTACTGTCCACAACCTGAACACGTCCAAGGGCTTTTATTCTATTCACGCTGCGATTTATGATTCCAATACAACCGATGGCCATACAATCGTAGTAGATCCCGGAACGTATAGGGAAAACGTGAAAGTGAACAAATCAGTAACTATACGCGCTACTTCCGGAAATCACGTGGATACGATTGTTCAGGCTAATGACTCGAAAGATCACGTCTTTACTATAACTGCCGAGTCGGTGAAATTGAGCGGATTCACAATAAAAGGCGCTAAGGGTGATAAAAAAGCGGGTATTCTCATCTCTTCATCCAACAATAGGATAACAGATAACAATGCGACTTCTAATTTTATTGGTATTGCGTTATCGGGCTCACGAGAGAATAAGATAATAAATAACACTGCAAATTCTAATAGATATGCGGGCTTGGCACTCCTTTTTTCAAGCGATAATAACACGATAGAGGGCAACAATGCGACTGATAATAAGATCGGGCTAATATTTTATCCGTTCGGTGGCGGAAGTTTTAATACCATAGCCAATAACTCTTTTGACCGCAATTATGACGGAATTAGCATATGGGGCTTAGATGGTAGAAGCGATAACAACGTTATAGTCAAGAATTCGGCCACTTATAATTACCATGGGGGCTTGTTCATTATTAACTCGAGTGGCAACATAATAGTAAATAACACTTTTAGTTACACGCAGTGGTATAGCGGTATCGAGTTACGGGGCATTAGCAGCAACAACAAAATAAACAACAATGTCGCCAATTCAAATGGCGGTACAGGCATTAGCTTGTTGCAGAGTATCTTTCCCGGATCACCGAGCAATAATACGATAACAAATAACACTGTATGTTTCAACAAATACTCGGGAATTCAACTAAATGATTCTGCTAGCCACAATACTATAACTAACAACTCTGTTTCTTTCAATAATGCAATTGGTATTGCACTGTTTCGTTCATGTGACAGCAATATAATATCTAATAACAAGCTATATTCAAATCTAATAGGTTTAAGCATTAAGGGGGCTGACATCAGCAATAATCAGATCGTGAATAACACGGTAAGTCTTAGTAATTCTTACGGCATCTGGTTAGCTGATCTACAGTACACAAACGCTATAACCAATAACAACGTATCGAAAAGCGATTTATTTGGTATTTTTGTGCTTAACTCCATCAACAACTCAATCTGCGATAACACTGCCAATTTAAATGAACGGGGTATTGGGCTAAATGAATCAAGCGAGATACGATTGATAAATAACAGTGCAGAATCGAACGAAATCGCCGGCTTCTCTTTGATAAATTCTACTAATAATCTAGTAGTTAACAATTCTGCACGTAATAATACCTACGAAGGTATTTATTTGTTGAATTCACGATTAAACAAAATATCCAACAATATTGTATCCTCCAGTTACTTCGGGATCTCGGTATATTCATCAAATGGGAATGAGATAATCAATAATGCTGCAGAATCGAACTACTATTTTGAAGTCTTTCTCTATAACTCCACAGGCAATAACATTACTAATAATACGTGGTACACACAGGAGGATATAATCCGCGGTGTTAGGTTGTATGTTCCAGAGACGCTTACCCGTTCTTTGCAAGCTGTTGAACCAGCAACAAATGCAACGTATAATATAATAGTAGAAAATCTTGGTAATATGCCCGATACATTCGATTTAGAAGTCTCGAGCTTTGATAATCCAGAAGTATTACGTTTAGATAATGATTTTGTTACTCTTAATGCAGGCGAAAATTCAGCGCATATCTTTTCGACACTTACATTCGAGACGAGAGAAACGAATTTTAGTACGAGAGAACTGAATGTTGAACTGAAGGTTAGTACGATAGAACTGAATGTTAGTGATAAAGAGCCGGGAATATATAGAGCGAAAGTAGAGATCATCTCAAGGCATGATAATACCGTGAAAGATGCTATTGAAACTCGGACAATCGTTCAGGGTGCGGTTGATACAGAGCCAAAAAACAGCACAATAACTAACGCTGCGTTAATAAATTCTTCAATAAATAACTCAAATATAACTAGATCTGCAATCATTAACTCAATCATTTTGGACTCGAACATAACGTGCTCAGTAATCACTAATAGTGAAGTAGTTAGTACATCTTTAGATGACGTTATAGTGGAGGATGCTGTTGTCTTCAGTGGAGATATCGTTAGAGGTAACATAACCCTAAACGAGATAAGATATGAAATAAACAACAAAACGCGTATTTATGATCTCATATATGGATCAGATCATAGAGATAGCAATCTCGTAGGTATAATAAATAAAACCCTTGAGATAAATGCCACAAATTCCAGTATCCGTTTTAATATTAGTGCAAAGAAAGATTATTTCGCTGGGTCTATGTGCGTTCAAAAATCCTCTGTCCCTCCAAATGGTATTCCTGAGTTAACTAATAATGTAGGCGGTTATGTATCTGCCAACGTCAGTGCTAATTTGAATGATAGCGCAGGTTGGCGGATTATAAAAGTATACTATGGCCAAAACGAGCTTGGTGCGATCGATGAGAGCACATTAAAACTCAGATATTACAATAAACGCACTGCCAGATGGGAAGAGATACCTATCAGTGGCGTAAACCCAGAGGAAAATTATGTCTGGTGTAATATCACACATTTTTGTGTTTTTGCTATATCTGGTGGGTATAGAGATGGAGGAAATGGAGGCGGTGGAAGTGGTGAGCGAGGCCACCTATCCAGGGACTCTGACGGTGATGGTCTCTCCGATTCCCGCGAGTTATTTCTTGGTACAGACCAAAACAATCCGGACACTGACGGAGACGGTTTTAAAGATGGCGAGGACCTATTTCCTCTGGACCCTAATCTGCCATTGCGACTTACTGCGACACCAACGTTAACGCACACGCCAACTACGCCGCCAATATCTCCCACTTCTGTACCAACGCCGATACCAACACCAACACCACCGCCACCAAAGCCACCAGTGGGATGGGGAGTTATAGTTGTAATAATTGTCATATTGGTAGTAATAGCTATTTTAGTATTTAAGAAGAGAGGGGGGTAGTGCAGCGAAGCTATCTGTTGGTCTTGTGGGTGGAAGTCCCACCATTGCAATTCTCAGTTGGCAAGGTAGTTATACCCGACAGTGGTTGGAGTGATCCAATGGCTGAAAGCTCGGAAGGTCTGCGAACCAGTCAGGATGACCCTATAAAGACAAAGACCGTTCCTATAAACGAAGAGGGAAATGGAACGGAGGTTTGCAGACTGGCGGATGAGGTCGATAAGCGGAGAAGCCAGGATGATGATAAACCTGGTGGAGCGAGGACCTCTGGGTTCAGGAGAGACAGCGGGTATACATCTTCCAGACTCAGTGCTGGGATAGGGATGTTAACATAACCAAAGTCTCAAAGCGTGGGTCAAACCTGTTCATTTGAAGCCGATAGTCTTGGGTTAGACGAAGTCTGTGACAGATGTACAGGGAAGGGCTCATTGCGAGCTTAGAGGCACCTGAACTTGAAGCCGTACTGTGGGAAAACCAGATGTACGGAATTTTAGAGGGGGCACTGGAAACAGGGCTATGGCGGATCTATACAGACACGAAGCTGGAAACGGTTGATACTGATATCGATGGCTTAAGGCTACTGCGCCAGTGCTCTACTCGACGTTTCTTCCATCGTCTTACTTATTATCTCCTGATAGGAGTAAAAATCTGCAATGCCCTGATCCGCTGAGGTCCATATCTCATCTGAGACCTGATCGGCATTTATATCACACCACTTGTCCTTCAGGGTTATCACATACGCATATCTCTTTGTCATCCAATCGTGTGCATCGATCGTTCCGTTTGGATATACCAAACCGTATTTCTCACATGTACGCACCATCAAATCCTCATAACTATCAAAGGTATTAAAGTCCTCAATATCATAGAAGAAAAGGAGTTCGTTTACAGGATTTACGGTGAATGCAATGGCTTTTTGGGCTTTTCTACATTTATGATAAACTCGCCCGGTATTTGATCGCCGTATACCCCTAAACTATCATCAAACCTGAATTTGCCTTCCGGCAGCGAGAAGATTATCCCGCCACCAAATTTGTCACCAAGAAGGATATGTTCTGGGAACATCTTCGAAAAAGCCGCAGAACCGATATGCCAGGGCTTTCTCTCAGTCCTACTAATAGGTGTAATGTTATACCAAATAGGTAATCCCCAATCAGCATTTGCGTTATCCCCACCTTTCATAGATGTATATCCGTATTCATCAATTAGGATCCAGGATTGTACAATTTCATCTGGGTCCTTAATAGGATTCGGGGGGAATACATAACCCATTCTTTGTAGATTGGTGTGCTCAACAGCATTGATAAAGTACGGCGTATTTGCAAATATACCAAAGATGACCTCCGCTTCAACGTCATATCCTTTTCTCTCGTCTTCCGTTCCCAGATGTATATATATCCATTATCTTCTGTTGTCAAGCTGTAAATGCGGTTAATCGGCTGTATTGTAGGAGTAGACGGTATTGAAGATGTAGGCCACCACTCAGCTACCCATATACTAAAAACGGCATTATAGTAATGGTAGAGCGACAATAGTAATAAGAATTGCTATAATGATGAGCTTAATAGGCTTATCTTTGTATCTTCTTTTTAAATAACCCATTATAATCCCGTTTAAGTCTTTTAGCTCAAGTAACTTCTTACATATTGATGAAAAGTATATGTTTAGTTTACCATCCTCCTCTTTAACTTTCAGGTTGTGTGTTTCACCATCACGGATTTTTAAGATTGCCTTTTTCTCCTTGTCACCCATAATTATTTCGGCTGAGTGATCATCAGTAAAAATGTGGATGATCCTGCAGTCATCGGATTTGGTGATTTTTGCATCCTCCGTCCAGTCAATACCGAACTCTTCCCTGAGGAAGTTTTTGAGGTTTTCATTATCCTCTCCTGGGACATTGTTCCAACTAAATTTCTGTGGTTGCCCGCTTTTCTCCTCAGCCATTTTACCTATTTCGCGTTCCCCTCCCAATTTTTTAACTAAATTTTGGAGATAAACGCTTTTCAATTTTTTGAAATACTAAAAAATATAAAGTGTAGATACAATGATTGAATGAACTAAAAATGCCGATAGAATCAGAACACGAAATGAAAAGTTTACTTGATAATATAGGCTTAAAAGCAGGCCTGGAAATACACCAGCAGCTCGATACGAAGACCAAATTATTCTGCAATTGCCCTACTACATTGAGGGACAAGAAAGACGCGATAATATCCTTTAGCCGATATCAGAGAGCGTCAAAGAGCGAAATGGGTAAGGTGGACGAAGCAGCACGTGTGGAAGAGCAATATAGCAGAACATTTATTTATAAGGGCTATGATAGCACGTGTTTAGTGGAAAATGACGAAGAGCCACCGCGTGAATTGAACCGAGAAGCGATTGAGATCTCCTTAGAAGTCGCGCTGCTTCTGAACATGACCCCCCTAGATGTGATACATACAATGCGCAAAATTGTTATAGACGGGTCTAATACCTGCGGCTTCCAGCGAACAGCATTAGTTGCAACCGGGGGTTTATTCTCGACAGAAGAGGGCCCCATCCGGATAGATTCGCTTTGCCTGGAAGAAGATGCGGCACAGAAGCTAGAGGCAGAAGGCGATGCCGTTGTTTATTCCTTAGACCGGTTGGGCATACCGCTTGTAGAGATATGCACCGCACCGGATATAAAAACGGCCGACCAAGCGATGAAAGTGGCAGAGCAATTAGGTATGATACTTCGCTCCACGGGTAATGTGAAGCGCGGATTAGGTACTATCCGACAGGACATAAACGTCTCTATCGAAGGTGGTGCACGAGTGGAGATAAAGGGCGTTCAGAATCTGAGGTTGATAGGTGAACTAGTGAAAAGCGAAATTGTGCGTCAGTCAAAGCTTATAGAGCTGAAATCAGAGTTAAATAAAAGGGATGCGAAAGTAGAACACGAAATCAAAGATGTAGCAGCAATATTCGAGGCTACCACCTCACAAGTGATAAAAAAAGCAGGTGGGGCGGTATTTGGCGTATGTCTGCGTGGTTTCTCGGGTGTGCTCGGAACGGAGCTCCAACCAGGGCGCAGATTTGGCACGGAATTGGCGGATTTCGCAATTAAGTTCGGTGCGGGCTTGATGCACACCGATGAACTTCCTGCATATGGTATCACAACAGAAGAGATAGATAATCTGAAAAGAACTTTTGACGCTACGGAAGATGACTGCGTGGTGATAGTAGCTGCAGAGGGAGAACGTGCGACAAAAGCGCTGAAGGCCGTGTTGATGCGGGCTGAGGCGGCAATGCACGAAGTACCCAAGGAGACAAGAAGAGCATTGCCAAACGGAAGCAGTGCATATATGCGGCCTCTACCCGGTGCTGCTAGGATGTACCCGGAAACCGATGTGCCACCGGTAGAGATAGAAGATAAGTGGTTGGGGTATATAAGAACCAATCTCCCAGAGACCTTTGAGCACCGAAAAGAGCGATATAAAGCTAAGTTTGGGTTAAATGACGAACTTGCGGATAAAATATCGCGTAATTCTAATTTCGCGCTCTTTGAACGTATAATGGAATCTTATGGTGACGTACCAGCAACTTTAGTAGTTAGGACGCTCACGGACACATTAGTAGAGTTCATGCAAGAAGGGCTAGAAGTGGAACAGTTGACCGATCTTCATTTCATGGATGTGTTCAAGCAACTCTCTGCGAATACGTTTGGAAAAGAGGCAGTCGCGGATATTTTGAAATTCGTGGCGAATCATCCTGAGTTGAGCATAGCAACTGCAATCGATGAGATCGGGCTTAGATCGGATACTGGCGAGATAGAACAGCTTATAGAAAATATAGTTAACTCGAAGAAGGAGTTCATACGAGAAAAGGGTGAAAGGGCTGTGGGGCCGTTAATGGGCGTTGCAATGAAGGAATTGCGCGGGAAAGTGGATGGTGAGCTGATAAATAAACTATTGGTGGAGAAGGTGAAAGAAGTTCTGGAGAATGGCTAATTTTTTTATTTTGTTTAATGTGAAATGAGTGCTAAAAAATGGATTTATTCTAGCTCATCTAACCACCCGCCGGTTTTATTTATCTTCCGCTTAAAGAATTTCCCGAGGTCCTCAGTGGCTCTTGCCTGGTGGTATTTAAGATAGATATTATCCTCCATAACCCCTACAATCTCTATCTTGCCTGTCTGATGCGACATGATATACTTAAACCTTTTACTGTGCCCGTTAAGCTTCTTTTTTGCTCTATCTACTATTTCATAGCCTTTATACAATGGCACTTGAAAATTATTCTTCACCCGCTTTACAGGTCGGCATTGGAATACATAATAGGGGTTAACACCGATACCCACAAGTTTATTTTGCAATTCCGCCAAAGTTTCCGGATCGTCATTCACACCCTTAAGTAAAACGGTTTGATTGTCCAGTATCACACCAGAGCGAATGAGCCTACTAACAGCGTCAGTAGCTTTTTGCGTAATTTCCCTTGGATGGTTAAATTGAGTTACCACATATATTCTCCTATTTTCCTGCGAGTTATTTTCCAGTAATGTCAATAACTCGTCATCTTCCAGGATCCTATCCGGAAATGTCACTGGAACTCTAGTTCCAAACCGTATAAAATCTAAATGCGAGATGGTTGAGAGCTTCTCTAAAAATTCCTTGATCACGCCTGTTGATAAAACAAAAGGATCACCACCGCTGATAAGTACATTATTGATCTCTTCATGGTTTTCAATATATTTTACTGCATCATTAAATCTCTGCAATATCTCTTCGGTTGGTAGACCAACCAACCTTTTTCTGAAACAATATCTACAATAAGTAGCGCATCTATTTGTAGCCAAAATCAAGGCAGTTTGCGCATATTTGTGCTGCAGACCTGGCATCATTGTATTTTCACGCTCTCCACTCGTGTCATAAGAGCCCAAGAGATTTAACTCTTCTTCTGAAGGTACTGTCATCCTCCTAATAGGATCATTAGGGTCATATTTATCTATTAGGGACATATAATATTGAGTAATACGCATAGGATGTATCGCCACAATTTCTTGTAATTGCTGCTCCAATTCTGGTGTCAGTTCTATATAATCTCCCAACTGCGCAATAGTGCTAATGCTTTCTTCGAGTTCCTTTTCCCATGCCATATCACAACCCACCTTATAGTTTTATACTTTCCACCTCCATGGTTGATCTAAGTATTGACCACTTTTCAAGTCTTTTACATTAATTAGTGCTCTTGCACTCATCACTCAAGACATTGATTGACCTTTGTTATCTCATGCATATATGCCCACATCTCTGGCGTTCCATAATCCTCATCCAGGTATCGGTAGTTCGAGCCCTTATCTTCGAGCTCAACCGCTTCAACCTTTTTACCCTCAAAGTATTCCTCTGCAACCCTTTTTACCAGACCATGCACACCCGACCCGGATTGAGCCATATCCTTCTCACGATATGCCGTGTACTGCGGCACACCAAGCATTGCTGCAACCCCTCGATGAACCCATTTTCTTGTTGAATCATCGCCATCCCTTATCTTAAGTCGTGGAGAAATTCTCATCGCAGATTGTACAACATTTCTATCTAGGTATGGAACACGTAACTCAACGGAATTTGCCATTGTAACTTTATCCTCCCGTTCAAGCGTATCGTCATAGGCTAAGTCAATGTCTTCCCATAACTTGTCGTGAAGTTTCAAGAAACCATCCTCTTTTACAACATTCTTATACCACCAATAACCTGCGAATAACTCATCGGCGCCCTGCCCATTGAACATAACTTTTATCCCGCCTTCAGATGCAGCCTTCGCTGCAAGATACATTGGTACCGCGACCTCCACTTGAAGCAGACCGTTTAGCTCGATGGTTTCGATGATCTCTGGTAGTACAGCCTCCACGGTTCGCTCATCTATATAAGTCACGCGTAAATTCAATCCCAAATCTTTAGCTACCTTTTCCGCATTCTTTATATCTTCTGAGTCTTTTTTACCAACGCAATAGCATTTGAGATTACATCCGAAGTCAGATATGAGCTTTGCAATCACTACCGAATCCACACCGCCGGAGAAGATCATCCCTACTTTATCTACACCCCTCAACATCTTCTCAACTGCTTCCGTTATAGCATCTTTATACAGGGTCACGGCTTCATCGAAATCGGTAATATCAATCTGTGGTCGTTCGATTATCACGCCTTGATGTATTGATAAACCATCTTTATTTACCCTCATTATCTTTCCTGGGGGTATACTTCTGATTTTACCTTCGGTGTCATAAAGACCTTTCTTCTCAGAACAGAAATAGACACGCCCTTCCTTCTCTACGTAATATATCGGCTTTATACCTGCCGGGTCCCTTGCAGCTACAACTTCATCTCCATCTGTAACGGCGAAGACATACATGCCGTTTAACATCTTAACGACCGACTGCACGGTTCTAAGCAAATTGCCATCGTAGATCTCCTCTATTAGATGCAATAGAATCTCGCTATTGTTATCTCCATCTTCTAATGTATGGTCTTTACTCAATAGACTCCTTAATTCATGGCAGTTGTATATCTCGCCATTGTGTACTAGCGATAAAGAGCTAGCACAAGATCGCAATGGCTGTATCACACCTTCATCACCTCTAACAATACTCAACTCCGAATGCCCAAGACATACTCTCGCCTTTTCTCTGCTTTCCAAATCGCTTATCTCGCTACTCCCTTGTATCTCGCCATCTGTATACAATCCATGCGCATCGGGACCTCTATGCTCTGTCTTTTGCAGCATATCTGTAACGATACGTGTCGGCACCTCTTCCTGAGAAAAGTACCCGCATATCGAACACATAGTATAAAATAACTATATCTTATACGGGCTTAAATAGGCTATTTGAGGATAAATAAGAGAATAACAGGATTTTCTGAAGATTCAGAGATTAATGACTGTTTAGAAGCGCAGCCCCATTGCACAAGAAGAAGAAGAGATTTTTTGAGGGCTCATCAAGAAATCCCTTGAATCCACGCAAAAACATGTGATTTATCTCTTCTGCATTTCTTGCTGTTATAATCGCGATCGGTATTCCGTTTTCAAGCAGCGCAGCCAGCATTCTGTACATCGCATCAGAAGGTCGTGATTCACCAGCAGATATGAGTGTACCGTCCATATCAAAAGCTGCTGCCTGATAAATCTGCTTAAACTGAATGAAAGGCATATCTTGCGAGGCTTCGATTCGTGTATTATCCGGTGATACAAAGTTCAATCGCTCAAGCATCCATAGCGTTCCCGCAGCATTTGATATATTGAACGCTTCATGACTGTTAAATGTGTTGCTGTTGGCTTTATCATGACGGTAAACGGAGAAACTTCCGGGATATGCAAGGAGTTCATGGTCATTCCCTCCTTTTTGCCCCTGATCACCGAACTTTGCAATCCTATCTACTGGAAGATTGATCATCGAAGCGAATTGCTTGAGCGCATTTCCTTTGTGGATATTCCTCTTTGCGACTAATATCCCGTAGTCTGTGCAGTTTGCCCTGTATTTATCGGCGAACCCATCTCGTACCTCCAGTCTTCTACTAAACCAAGAATAATCAATATCTTGATCGCAATAAAAATACAACATAATCCGCCGGTCAGCAATGGACAAAAACTGGACCGGGTTTATATCTTCGGATATGCTGAATATATGCGCCGTTATAGCCCTTGCATCCTCTCTGCTCAATGTTATATCGCCCCAGTCTCGTTCATTCAACTGATCTGCTGGCAGATAACCACAATCGGTCAAGAAGCGGAAGTTCATGCAATCACCTCAAAGATAGATATGAGCGTGTGTGCTGCGCCTAAACCTTCTGAATAATCGTGTTCGATATTGCGAAGAAGCTGCCCCAGCAAGGGCTCAAAAACATCTGCCCTGAAGTCGTCTGTCTGCTTATATCTCTCTTTATCTTTGACGACCCGGCCGAGCTGCTCCTGACTGCTCTTCAAAGATGCTGGGATTGTGTATGCCACATTGATTTTAAACCAATCAGGAATTGGTATATCAAGATAGCTGCATGCGGTCGCGAGTGTATAATTCCAGTAATATGTGATCCGCTTATAATGCTCCTGGACATCTTCGGGACCATCCTCATACGTATAGTCCATGAACATCTCCTGTAAAGGAGCCCGCTGTTGTGGATAAAATAAGCCATTCACCATCGCTCTCATCTTCTTCAGGTTTGGGTTGAAGTTACTCGTGTCTATATGCCTGCCAATGAAGATAGAACGATCGAACGTATCAAAGCATTCCGCTTTAACACATGCTTTTTTTGCGGCTTCTAGCACAAAGTCGTTTAATTCTTTGCCCCAGAACTTCATATATATCTGCTCTTTCTCCTTTCCATCACTGAAGAACGACATATTGTAGATATGCCATGAGGGTTCGTCCCACTGAGATTGCCATTCGATCGAGTACCTTCCTAAAACGTCCACTACGAGAAATGCCGATGTCCCAAAGCTTTTGATGTGATCAAATATCTTCTCAAGGAGCGAACTGAAATCCTTGTCATTGAAATGCGAGAATGGCACGCCAGAAGAGAAAAAGATATTGAATGGCTTTTCGGGATATACATCATTCAAAAAATCGCACTTGATGGTCGTAACCTTCTTATCATCTTTATATCTATCCTTTGCCATATCTACCAGCTCAGGGTTGATGTCGAGACCAACATAATACTCAATATCATCCGCCTCCAGTAGCTTACAACAGTCTTCCTCAATCGGTACGTCATCATCAAGGATATTCGATATGAGGTGATATCCATATCCAATGCCACAGCCTAAATCGAGGATGCGTAACTTCTCACCTGCTTCTGTCAGTCTATTGACCATCTTACGATAATGGTCCTGGCATATCTTATCTTCCCAACGGACCTTCACCGGATCGTATCGAGAACTTCTCATTGGCTGGTCGTAATAGTTTATCGCATCACGCTTGTAGACGCTTTTTGCGCTCTCTTTCATTATAGCTATTAAAGACCTTTCGCTTTAAATATGCTATTTGAGGATAAATAGGATAATATCAGATATTTCTGAAGATTCGGAAGCTTTAAATAGATGG
>JAUWVD010000052.1 GCA_030617585.1 Candidatus Methanophagales archaeon | reverse complement strand
GACTGGACCTCTTGGAAGAGGAAGATAAGAGCATAGCGAAGGTGAAAGGATTCGTAGCACAGCTAAAACAGCCGGTGATAGTAACGAACAGGCGAAAAGAGGAGGGTGGCTCTTTCGCGGGCTCGGAAGCCCAGCGGATTGGGATGCTGAACGAGATTCTCGAAACGGGTATGGTAAATGCAGTAGACATTGAATTCTATTCGCCCGAAGCGAGTAAAAGAGTAATAGTAGAGAAGGCGAAACGCCTACATATACCTGTAATTTTCTCTTTCCACGATTTCTATGGTATGCCAAGCCGTTCTGACATATTAAATATCATTGCGGGCATGTATGAAGAAGGCGGAAGTATAGCTAAGATCGCAGTGACGCCGAAGACATTAAGCGAGGCCTTACTTTTGCTCAATCTGACGCATGAGCTCACAATCGAAGGAAAGTTGTTGGTCACTATTGGGATGGGCGCTATAGGGCGGCATCTGCGTGTGATTGCGCCACTATACGGGTCTGTATTGACTTACGGGTTCATAGAGGGAGAGGGTGTAGCACCGGGTCAATTTAGTGTGAATGCACTAAGACGCATGTTAAAAGA
The DNA here is from genome assembly GCA_030617585.1 of Candidatus Methanophagales archaeon. Classification (GTDB taxonomy): domain Archaea; phylum Halobacteriota; class Syntropharchaeia; order Alkanophagales; family Methanospirareceae; genus Methanophaga. Next base: position 6,878 of record JAUWVD010000052.1, on the reverse strand, counting down.
ATTAGAGCTCAACAAAAAAAATCCTCTTCATGAGTGAGTTCAGAGATTCTATGCACTTCATCCCCCGTAATCCTAATACCCTGCCTATTCTTTCCCTATACCTGTTCTCTACCTTTACACCCACACGCTCCAGCCGTGTTGTCAATTTTTTATTGATCTTCTTCCCTGTTCTGTCATAGTCGGTTAGTATAGTAACGCTCTTATGCCGAAGCGACAGATAATCTACGAATTCGGTATGAGACTTTGTGGCGCACGTTACAATCTCCTTCGTAATACCCATCCCTTCTAATGCTCTTTTATCGCGAATGCCTTCAACAACAATAGCATCTACAAAATCGTCCATCTCTTCTATTATGCTCTCTAACTCGGTATACGTTTCGTAGTCCAGCTCAACTCTATCTGAATAGTCCATATGCCTAGTGTTCCTAATCGAGAAATGTTATTTCTATACCCGCAATCTTCAAATATTCCAGACCTTCCTTATCGCTATAATCACCTGTTATTACTACTTTTATTATTCCCGCATTTATTATTAGCTTGGCGCATATCTTACATGGGTATGCGTTTACGTATAGCGTAGCACTTTCTGCATCTCTACCCGCCTGTAATAGTGCATTTTGCTCGGCGTGCACACCTACGCACTCTTCGTGTCTTTCTCCCGATGCGATATTCAATTTATCACGTCGGCAGCCGACATCGAGACAGTGCGGAAATCCTTTTGGTGCACCGTTATATCCTGTGGATACGATAACGTTATTTTTAACCACTAAGGCGCCTATTTGCCGCCTCAAGCATGTTGAACGCGTTGCCACATCGTTTACTATTTTCATCCAGTATTCGTCCCACGGGATTCTCTGCCTCTTCATGCCTTTTACTAATCTCTCAATATGGTATCACCTTAAAATTTAGGTTATTTAAAGCACTTGTCATATCTTTAATTGATATATGCAATATTGATATGCCAAAGAGAATGAAAAAATATCCTGTATCCGAGCCAAACAACAAGGAAACCGTAGATATGCTCAGGGATATGTACGACGAAGCTTTAACCGCTGCCGATTTAAGGGCTATATGCAAGAGTCGTGGCTTTTACTCTGATGAAGTCTCTTCCACCCCTCTCTTTGAATCTGTTTTCCTCACAGAGAAAGGACTGGAATCGGCGTTCGGGTCATTAACACAGGATGAAATAGTGTTATTACACGTCCTGAATTTTATAAATAAAGCAGTGGATGTCACATTCTTCGAGTACTTCTATGGCGATCATGACTCAGATAAAACACTTTACCAATCTTTTGCCACGCGATACTCGGACATCTTCAAAAAAGTGCGGGTTTCGTTGGTTCGTAAAGGTATTCTGCTCTTTGCAGAAAGCGCTAATACTTGGGGCAGGACCACAAAACTGGAACGGTGGCAATTTCGGTTCCCTGAAGAGTTCTATCCCTTCCTACCTTCGCCTTTCACGTCACCGGCGATATTCGATGCCCGTAGTGGTGTCCGTAACGACATATTCCGACGCAAGATTAAACAGGTCGTGACTGGAATACGAATTCCCGATGAAAGTACCGGCTATGTACTCAGACTTTCGCACGGTAAACTCTGCATAAAGGGACATGAATTCCGTATGAAATATCTGAAAAAGTGGCAGCTAGAATCATGGCAGGCATCGGCACTGCTGGAAACGAAAACCAGAAAGGGGGGTGTTCATCCTCTTCAATTGGTCATCTATGCGTTATCTCAACTGAATCAGAACGAGTGGATTCTACCGGATGACCTCTCTATATTCTGGAACATCCTCTATCCCGAGGGGAAAGCTCCGGACAGTCGTAACATCTACGAGACCGGCTGGAACTGGGGCTACCTCTTGAAACAAGAACTCAAGGGGCAATCTTACTACCGGCTGGCAGGGACGTTGGATACGCGAGAGCCCGAGAGCTACCTGAGAGTAACAGGGAATCAACCTGTGATATTGGACCTCGAAAACATCCCGTACGAAAATTTGGACCTGTTGGTTCAGATCTCGAAGATGGCTGTTCTGGATTCGCAACTGCAAATTTGCCCTGACCTGATCGCTATTGGTAATGCACAATCGAACATTCGCAATCACCCTTTAACCCTATGGCTAAGTAATAACTCTTTGCTCTTTCGAGAAGTCATTGAAAAAGTGGATAAGAGATGGGGTAAGCTTGTCATCCACGAGAACCTGCTGGTTGCCCGGATAATGGATCTCAGCCTGGTGGTAAAACTACAGCGATCTTTTCCGGACCAGATCAAACCAATTACGAAGAACGTCATTGCATTTCCTCGTGATTCCCTCCCGGCAATCCAGAAATTAGTGGCTGCGGCCGGCTATGTGATCAAAACAGTAAAGGACGTAAATTATGACGGGAAAAGCAATCGGGACTGAAATGGCTTTAGCGCCGGCTGCTGATGTAAAGGCGTTGGACGTAGTCTCAAATAGCCGTGAACTTCGTAGAGACCTCCATGTCTTTGTAAACTATATTCGGGAACGGGATGTGAAACGGACACACCGGAGCAACGAGCTCCCCAAATCCGATATTAAGCGATTGGCAAGATTAATTGGGGATCCGGAAACCCTGGAGGAGGTGCAAGCCACAGGTACCTCGCCATGGATAGATTTCATCGATCGGTTAGCACTGACACTTGGTTTTGTCCGTTATGATACCGAAGGTGAATATAAGGGGTATAGCAGCACTACAGTGTCTTATCCGGACAATTACATAAGATTCCGGGAACAGACCTACGAACAGTTTTTAAGCTATTCTCCGATCGAGCAGGAGGCATGCATATTAAATGCCCTAATCACAAGATACGACGACAGGGACAATGAGTTCTTTTCGAATACCTGCTCTCTCAGTGTCCTTGATCGCTTCGACACGTTCGGATGCGCAACAGGCGTGGTACCCTCGATAAGATTCGACAAAGCAAGAAAGTGTCTTCTGGATCTGCTTAAAGAATGCAAGAGCGGTGTCTGGTACAGCACTGCATCGTTCATCCAATACCTAAAGAAAGAACATCCGTTTTTTCTCATTCCGCAAAATGTCGAAGTCAAGGACCGCTGGTGGAAGGGTGAACGATATTGTAATTTTTATGAGCGAGGAGAGCTGTGGGGACGAGGCAAAACGGTCCCCGATAAAGCGCCGGACGCATTTGAACGCGTGGAGGGCCGTTTTGTGGAGAGATTTTTGGAGAACATCCCGCTCTCTATGCGCTATCTGGACGTAGCTTATGACAAGGCATATGAGCGAAGAGAGAAATATCAGTCGCGATATAAGCGGGATAGTTATATGATCATTCGAGGAAAGGAAAATCAGGCTTCAAAGACTAAGAAGCAAATATACCCTTCGATTAATCAACTCAAGGCGTTCCGGGTAAATGATCGCTTTCTGCGTGTGATGAATAGAGAGATCAGAAAGCCAAAGGTTACGGTCCTGCCTAATTTCGAGATTCATGTGGATTCGGATATTTACCCTGTTACTGTGATGGCCCAACTTACGCCGTTTGCGGATGTAATTGCAGATGATGTTGCGATCGTGCTGAAATTGAATAAGAATAAAGTTGCCGCACAGATAGCCGAGCATGAGGAATTGAATGTAATCGCACTATTGGACGAACTCGCGGATAAAAAACTGCCACCGAATATCCGCACCCATCTTGAAGATTGGACTGCCCACGCGGAAATGTTCACTCTTTTCGATGGGTTTGGACTCCTTGTGTGTGATGAACAACTTGTACTCCCTGATGGATTTACCGTCGAGGACATAACGCCCAATATTAAAATAGTGCGTTCCCCGGCTAATTTATTCGCGCAATTGGAAAGCTCGGAACTTGTGCCGGTACTGGTAAAACACTCGGATTCTTCTGTCCGACAGCCCGAAAAAGGAGTCAGAAGCGTTTTCAGTGATACCGCGCCGGAGACAAAGCGTCAAAAAAAGGCGGTTAACATCAAGAAGAAAAAAGCGGTCACGCTCTACTTCCCGTCTAAGACGCTACTGAAGATATTCGTTAAAGAACTAAAGAAAGCAAAGTTGCCTTTTGGGTTGAATGAACTCACAAACTCTATTACCTTCTCCGAGAGCCGGGAACTGCAATTGGAAGCGGTCTTTAAAGCTATGGGAACTGAATATAGCATAAACATCGAAGATGTGGGATGAGATCAAGATACTTCAGAAGTTATAAAATTGACGATAAGAAAATCAAAAAGCATCAATAGTTTCGGCAAATGTTTAAGGGGTTTAGGTAATTATATAAATGCTATTATGTCGCTTACAGTCACTTACAAATTACCATTACCGATAATCGCGAGCTGGCACAATCAGCTTTCTGAGAATGCCTCAGCCGCCACTGATAAAAATCCTTATAAAGTGTAATCTGGTAGATCTGTCCTCACTTCACGAAAACGGTCTTGATGTTCACGAATTTCCTGCGCTCTGAAATTTCTTCTAATATCTAATATCATTATACAAAAAGGCAATTAAATGCACAAAACAGAAAAATTCTTATATAGATATTATAAAAAAGCATTTAATGTATAAAAAAATGCTTGATTGTACAGATTTTGAGGATGAGAAAACGAAGGGAAAGATAAAATCACAAGGAATAAAATATGCTCTTATCGATTCCTCTCCAAGCGCACGTCCGGAAAAAGGTGTGCAGGAAGAAGACCCGAAGAAATTCAGGATGCGTTGGTTACTTACAGACCCTCGTGTCTCTGATTTTTATGCTTGCGTTCAATGTGGTGCGTGCACTTCCATTTGCACTGCTGCTTCAATAGATAAGAGATACAATCCGAGAAGATTAGTGCAGTGTCTTATCACGGGGGGAGATATAGAGGAGTATCCCGTAGAAAAGTGCTTTTCTTGCCATGCCTGTAAATACGCTTGCAGAAAAGAAATTTGTGTAGCGGACATAGTTAAAGTTTTGAGGGAAAACGAGAGTGAAAGGTTTAAATGCCAGGAAGAGATGCATTGCAATTCACTTTATGAGAAAGGTTTATGTGTGACACTTGATACTCATTCTCCGGATAAGTTTCCAGAATGGGGCTCTTCATGGGAAAAGATACATAATAATATGAAAAAGACCCGGTCGGAGCTTGGACTTGAAGGGCTTTATCGAGAAATACCTCAAAATTCGCTTGACGAGATAAGGGTAATTGTAGATAGAACGGAGTATAAAAAATTCAAAAAAGAAGGAGAAATCGAGGAAGTAAAGAAAAGGATTCCTGAGAATAAAATCTACTTGTTCCACAGTTGTATCGGTGATGCACACTATCCGGGCATTACCGAGAGTATAAAATACATTTTTGACAGGCTTGGCATTGACTATATGGACGACCCCAGACACTCAACATGTACGGGCTTTGCTTATTACGGTGATAAAATACCGTTTTCCACAATGCTCGCGGTAAATGCAAGGAATTTCGCGCTGGCGGAAGAAGCAGGGTATCCGAATGTAGCGCCGGTATGTCAAACAACTTACGGCGTGCTTATGGAGTCAGCAGGGATTTTGAAGAGTGGAATAGGGCGGCAGGTAAATGAAGAAATATTGAGCACAGTGAACAGGAAATACAAAGGTGAGGTCAATATAGCCCACGTTTCAGAAATACTATGGGCGCAAAGAGGCAGGCTAAAAGAGAAAATAAAGCGTAGCCTTGCCGGTCTAAGAGTTGCTACGCACAATGGCTGCCATTATACGAGGATATTCAGAAAATTAGCGATACCGAATTTATTGGATGAACTTGTTTCGGTTACCGGAGCAGAGCCTGTTGAGTACGCGGAAAAGAGCTTATGCTGTGGAATGGGCTTTGGTCATACAATAGAGCAAGAACGAAGGTACCTTACGAGGGAAATTACGCAAAGAAAGCTTCTATCTGCTAAAGAGGCAGGAGCTGATGTTCTTCTCGTAGCTTGCCCTGGATGTCAGATGACACTGGATAGAAACCAAGAGCTCATTGAAAGAGAAAGCGGCGTGGAAGTTGGACTGCCTATTGTGAATTATGCTCAGCTTATCGCTCTGGCAATGGGCGTGGATGCATATGAAGTGGTGGGGATACAAACACATTCGGTTCCTCTTGATGCGCTGTTGGAACGGGTTGATGTATTATGAATGAACTCCAAGTCAACCGACCCCCGACAAATGTCGGGGGCATCTGAAGGGTGCATGTTGATTTCTAACGCATTTTGTTATTCTGGTATGTATAGGCAGGGGGCACGGAACTGGTATGATGGAAGTCCATATTTAGTGCTCTGAACTGTAATATGTCGTAGAGTCAATGTTGTATGAAAAACGAGGAGTTTGACTTCTGAGTGCATACTTCAGCATACGAAGATGAACTCTTTACGAAGTGAGCATAACGTTTTGCGGATACCTGGAGTTGGCGACCAACGGGAACCAACATGGATGAGGCGAAGCAGAGTCGTTTTATCCACTGTTATGTGCTGAGCAGAGCGCACTCTTAGGGAGAATTCTCGCCCCCTGTTTAACTGGAGTCATGGATGACGTAGGCGGTTTGGTTCATAGTGCTTTAACCTTTATGTACAACTCCTTTAAATTTTCCGATGACATATCAATTAGTGGTTCATACATAAAAGAATTAAAATGTATATTCTCTGGAGTCATAAGGTTCACTCCATCAATTACAGCCAAGTTTGCATCACTTGGTTTTACTTCTTTCAATTTTCTGGTGAGTATAGATGTTTGGTTGCTAGTTATGTTGTTAACGAAACTTGGATCATTAATTTCTCTTATCATATATTTCTCTGTTAAGAGTCGAATCGCAATCGCTAAAATTAGTTTTGTTTCTAGATTAATGCTTTCATCAAGAGGTAAACACGCTTCAGCTTGGTTGAGAATGGTATCAA
>JAUWVD010000193.1 GCA_030617585.1 Candidatus Methanophagales archaeon | reverse complement strand
TAGGAGGGCAGAGAAGATCCGACAACATATGTATAAAGAATACGGGGTGAAGGTGAGAACGATGGAATTAAACGACAGATATGGCATCACCCTAGATGCGGATGTTGATTATATAGTTATATCGCCAGAAACGTATGTCATTGCGTTGACGATAAACGAACTGAGGAAAAAGCGTGGCAAAAATCCGATAAAGATAGTAAAAGTGGCGCATGCAAAAGCAGCAGATGGGCAGGTAATTTCTTCTACGCGGATAAAAGCAGGCGAGATAGATGAACATGGGGCTTTACTTGCGCACTTATGATGAGAAAGATACAGGATACAAGATGCAAGTTCTCATATCACAAGTTTCTTCTCTAACTTCGTCAGGTTCTCACAGCCGTTCTTCAGCACCAGCACCATGTCCTCCAGTCGGATGCCACCTACTTCCGGGTCATACAATCCCGGCTCTATTGTAATTACATTCCCTGCACGTAGTTCGTAATCGTTATCGCCAACGCTGGGTGTCTCATGTATATCCAACCCCACACCATGACCCGTGGAATGAATAAATCCCCTCCTACTTCTTTTTCTTATCGTCCCATAACCACGTTCCTCAAATATATCGCAGACGCGATTATGCACCTCTTTGCAGGTTACACCCGCTTTTAAGAGCGCTAATGCAGCTTCTTGCGCATGCTTAACAGCCATGTACATATCTGTTAGCGCCTTTTCCGGCTCGCCTTTTGCCACGGTTCTTGTCATATCTGCAAAATATCGCTCCAACTTCAATCTTGGGAAGATGTCTATGATAATGGCTTGATTTGCGTAAATGGGACCACCGCCAGCAAAATGGGGATCCGCAGCTCTTTTGCCACATGCTACTATTGGCTCTCCTCCGTCACAGTTACATCCGGCATCAATCAAAGCGTGTTCTATGTATGCCTTTACACTCTCTGACGTTAGGACCTTCCCGTTATTCATAAGACAGTTGCCCTGCACCGAAGATCTCTTTATAACCGTTATGGCGATCTCCATTGCGTGCTCGCATGCTCTTTGCGCCTTCCTTACATATTTTATTTCTTGCCCGCCCTTTATCGCACGCTCTTTCGTCATTATCAGTTCCTCTACGGGAACTACTTCTATGTCCATCTTCCTTAGTCCTTCGGCAGTGAATAAAGAGAAATACCTGGGCACTTCTATTGAAGTTATACCTTCTTCCAGAAGGACTTGTAGAATAAACTCTTCTGTTTTTAGATCATGACCGTAATCGAGCGAAGATCGAACTTCATTTACGATTGACTCCTTTTTCGCTCTTTCATATTCCATCTGCGATACAATGAGGATGTCTTTGTGAGACAAGCGAAGATAAACAAAGGGGTCCGCGGAGAGAAAACGAGTTGCGTAATACATGTCTGCATTATGCATGCTCCCGCTGACCATTAGAAGAGGTTTTGCACTCATGTTTTCTATTTTATCTCGCAGACATAAAATTTATTATATCCACCTCAATAAAAATCCTAAATCACAATTTCTAAACTCTAACTCTAAACAATTTCAAATCCGCAAAAATCCTTCACCGGGCATTCCTCGCAGCTCTTACGTTTGCAATATTTTATACCTAGTTTAACAAGTGCAGTCTCAACACGTGAAAGAGTTTCACCCTCAAATTCATGCAGATTAATGTCCAGATACTCTGCTACGCTTTTAGCTTTGCTCGATACTTCCAGGCTTATCTGCCATACACCGCGCAATTCACGCAGGAATATCTGTGCCGTCACAGCGCCAATACCTTTAAATTCCTGTAACTTTCTCACCAAATCTTTTGTATCTGAAGATTGATTATAGAGGTTCTCCAGAGACCCATAATTCTCTTTTAGCGTTTGCGATATATCAAGCAGCTTTGTCGCTGTGGAAAAGTCGTATCGCACATATCCGCCTTCATCCAGAATTTTTACCAGTTCTTCCCAGCCAGCGGCGATGATCTTCTCCATGCTGTCAACGCCATACCGTTCAAATGCTTTGTACGTGTTAGCTGCGATCTTCTCGCTTATCCTCGCGCCGAACAGGATGGAAGCGAAAAACCATTCGAACCTGCCTGCTGGCTCCGTCAGGTCTATCCCAATGTCTTCAGTATACAAAGTGAAGTTAGCAAGAAGCAGTTCGATTTTGTCCATGATTATTCACTTTCTCTTCAGTTAATTGAATTTTATCGTTAGATGCATTCCAAATATTTTCAAAAAACTTTATTGCATCTTCTACAGTTTCCTCATCTCTTGTCCATATTCCTGCATTATATTCTTTCTCAAGTTGTTCAGGTGTAATATCCGCAGAGGAAACAAGGACTTCATTATCTATGATGTACAAACGTGCATGCAAAAGTGGCTCAGTTATAAAATCCTTTCCTAAAAGTCGTTGAAGAGCATCAAAAGCAGGTTCAACAAATTTTTTCCCTTCTCCTTCATATTTTTGTTTCATTTTGCCCTTTATTGGATGAGTTATTACCTTCACATCGAGATTTGGCTTCTCACGCTTCAAGTT
>JAUWVD010000101.1 GCA_030617585.1 Candidatus Methanophagales archaeon | reverse complement strand
ATCCTTCAGTATAACTTTCGTCACTATGTCACGGTCAGTAACAATTCCTATGGGTTTATCTTCTTTTGTTATGACCACACTTCCTATTTCCGACATTTTCATGATTTTCAATATTTTAGCGACTGATGCATCTCCTTCTTCCATGATAGCCGGATAGGTCATTACATCTCTAACTTCTAACATTAATTCCGCTGCCATTTTCTTCTTTCACCTTCCTCTTTATTACACATATATCTTTGATATGATAGGTTATATTTTTCTCGTTTTTTTCATCGTGCAGATCCTCAAAATACATACCTATGACAGGGTCCCAAAGCTACGGCAAATATCGAAACCTTTATAAGGTATAAGTTGTGTATATGAAGACAGCGTTACTACCGAGATAAAGAGGAGATGTGGATGGCGTCCCCAAAAGAGATAAAAGAGGTGGAGGAAGGGAATGGGCAGTAAATTCTTTGGTGCACTGAAATGCTTTTTTAAATGCCCCGCGGGCACAATGAGGCTCATGATGTCTTTGGAGCCTACGGACCCGAAGGCGGTGGAATCCGTAAAGACGAATTGCCCCGGTGTAGACGTGGCAAGTGTAGGTTTTTACGCCGGTATCTTCTTAGCGCTTGTCTTCCTCGCATTGTGTATGTTGGCGTATGCTATGTCGCTGCTTTACAACAAGGGCATGTTAGTCATTTAGATTTGCGCTTTTTTGGGGTACTGTATAATCCGTATAGGCCTTCTCTAAGAACTTTGATAATACTATTGCAGTGCAATAAAATATTACCAACATAATGTAACGCATATTTCTGAAAAGGTAATCAAGTGGCACATAAGTCCCCGATACATCACCCATGCCTAGTATTAATACATACCATCTCATCCCGTAGTAAAAGATAGCATAAATGTTTATCGCCATTAGACCAAAGGCAATCCCCTGGATGACCTTTGTCAGTTCTATCTTGCGTTTCGCTTTCACGGACAATGCGCATATATAACCGAAGAGAAACCAGCCCAATAAGAGCAAAATAATACATGAGACCGCACTTTCCCCAAAGGTTATGGTATGGTCAAAGCTTATAGCAATCCGCCATAAAATCGCTGCTACTACTATCACTGTTAATGTCCGTTCATGCATCGTCACCCATAATACGGATTCTTTCATGCTCCTTGCATGACTCTTTGGTTCTTCTTTGATTAGCAACCGGTACTTATCCCGCATCCCCTTTAAGTACCTCGCCGTCCATAGTACTGCACAATAACACAACACTAACATGAGGTATCTTACATCTCGGAAAACAAAATCCATCGGCATATATATTTCTTCATGTAGTAACCTGAACCAGCGCATCCCATAGTAAATAGCCACATAGATATTTAACACGAGAAGGCTAGCGGCAATACCCTGATAAATCTTTCTTGTCACTGGCCAGTCAGTCGGCTTTCGAGACATGCAATACATGTAACCTAAGAGAACCCAACCCATTACGATTAGCGTAATACCAGAACACGCACTTTCACAGAAGGATACAGTTTCATCATAGCTTATGACTCTTCGCCATAGAATCGCAATCCCCACAATCAATATCAATATTCGCTCGTCGGTTACCAATTTGAATATGGATTCTCTCTTGTCCATCTTGACATATCCTATCACGTACCAGTACTAATACTAATATATATTATTACAAACTAACTTCTTGGATGTCAAGGGGAAAAAAGTATTTCTCTGGCTCATGCCTCTTTCTTTGTCAAGTACTCACACTCACCAGAGGCTTTTTCCAGATACTTGGAAAAGACTATGGTTACGCAGAAAAATATCGCCAACACAAAATATCTTACATCTCTAAAGACATAAGCCATTGGCATTATTTCTTCCTCCGTAGCGGGATATAACTGTAGTAAGGTATACCACCTCATACCATAGTAAACGAGAACATATATGTCTACAGCGAATATAGCAAAGGCAAACCCTTGATATATCTTTGCTACGCTTGGTCTGGTTGTTCTCACAGCCAATGAACTTATGTACCCGAAGAGAACCCAACCCAACATGGAAAGAGCAATACCTGAGCACATACTCTCCCAGAGCTCTATCTGTCCGTCAAGACTTATGACTGCGCGCCATAAAAATACCACACCCAATATCACTATTACTGTTCGTTCATCGGTAATTACCCTGAACATTGTCTCCGCCGCACCCTTCCTTCGCGTCTCCGGCATATCTTCTGTTATCAACATGTAATTATCGTGCATCTTCTTTAGATGTCCGGTCGCCCATATAATACCACAATACGCCAGCACTAACATGGCGTATCTCAGGCTCCGGAGAAGGTAATCGCTCGGCATATAGGCTTCTACATAAGCTTCCATTCCCGCCATTAATCTCGGCCATCTCATTCCGTAGTAAATAAGAACATAAAGATTTAAGACACCGGTGCTAATGGCGAGCCCCTGAGCCAATTTATTTGATATTAGCCAGCTTGTATCTCGCTTAGACATGGCATAGAGATAACCAAAGATACCCCAGCCAAATATCATGAGAACAACGCCTGAGCAGATACTTTCCCAAAGCGCTATCGTACCATCAATGCTTACATAAGTTCGCCATCCGATCGTCACAAGCGCTATCACTGCCAGGGTGCGCCAATCCATCATTATCTCTGCGAGCGTTTTCGATGTACCCATCTTTATCTTGAAACTCCTATCCCTTATCTATCTCTTACGTTATAAGTTTTGAATGTGAGGAGGGTATATAAATATCTTTCGATTTTTTTGTTCTCAGAACGTCTTCTCCGCACTCATTTTTGTCAATTTACACTCTGCATTTTGCGACTAAAAGCTTAAAATCTACAAGAAGCGGTCTTCATTCCCCTTCTTCTTCGCTTCTTCTCTCAAAGCCTTCGCCAATATCTTCTTTCTTCAGGGCAATAATGTCTTTGATACACATCTTTTATTTTTCATGGAAGTGATGGATGGAATTCAAGCGATAAGGGAGATAAAGAATTTATTTGATGCACGCGAAAAACTGCAGGGGATGAGCGAGGAACTACAATTTGAAGAGGTCTTGCGTTCTCTCAGAAGGAGCCGAGTAAGGACTGAAATCGTAATGTATCTCTATAAGATCTATCCAAATGCTTCGTATCCTGCGGAGATTTCCAGAAACACCGGGATAGACCCTACAAATATCCTTTTGATAATGTAAAGCAAAAACGAAATAGAAAAGCGTATATAGTCCAAGTACATAGTCACCTAATAACCCAAATATGGGGCGATGTGTGTTGGGGCTCATGAAATACAAGAAGTTAGTCAGTACGGAGGGGGGGGTGTAAGGGCTGATCGTGTTTCCGTAAACGCCTGTAAATGCGTTTGATAGGATAGTAAAGCATTATTTGTGGCAAAGCGGAGTCGGTCGGCTGTACGTAAATTATTATAATGGTAAAGGTCAAGTTATAAAACGTAGTAAACTACGTTGTATTGGTGACAGCAATGATCGGGAAGATAGTAAAAATAGTGCTGGCAGGGATAGCGGTAGTACTGGGTGTAGCCTTGGTTTTGTTTATGTATGATGAACATATCATGGGTTTCTACCTCTTATTCGCTGTGGTAGGAGTAGGATTCTTTCTGGTAGCGATGCAGATATTGTCGCTGCTAATACAAAAAGAGGGGCAGCAAGATGATTGATATTAGTAGTATTGCAAATATACCGCCTTTTATCATTTATTTCCTCGGAGCTGCGTTATTACCACTGTTCGGTAAGGGCAGCGCGAGGAAGGTGTATCTTATTCTCTTAGCGGTGGTGGGGTTAATAGGTGTGGCAGTATTAGAACCACACGTAGGTTGGGTATTCCCTGTTCTACCCGGATTAGATCTGACATTCTTATATGTTGACCGATTGAGCCTGATAATGGGCTATATATTTGCCATAATCGGCGCTGCTGCGATATTATATTCGTTAGACATAGTAAAAGAGAATGGCGAGCTTATGTGTGGCTTATTATATCTAGGAAGCGCGATGGGCGCGGTATTTGCCGGCGACTTCTTTACGCTCTATATCTTCTGGGAGATAATGGCCTTCGCTTCGCTCGGGTTGATCTGGTACACGCGGACAGAGCGGGCAACAAACGCGGGGATGCGATATATACTGTTTCATTTGTTCGGTGGATGTGCCCTTCTCGCAGGGATAATAATAAATTACATGAGCACAGGCGCTATCTCGATAGTACCTGGAGCTTTGGGCATAGGTCATTTCCCGGTGGAACTGGGCCTAGGGTATTTCCTCCTGCTTATTGGAATAGGCGTGAACACTGCATTTATATTTCTGCATACCTGGCTACCGGATTCATATCCGAAGGCAACACTCGCGGGTGCAGTATTCATGTGTGTATTTACGACAAAGACGGGCGTATATGTGCTTGCGAGGACTTTCCCGGGTGCAGAACTTCTAATATTCGGTAGTGATGTCCCGTTTGTAGCATACATGGGTGGTGTGATGTGTATTTACGGAGTTGTATTTGCGCTGCTACAAAATGACGTGAGGAAACTTCTTTCTTATCATATCATATCTCAGGTGGGCTACATGGTAGCAGGGGTAGGGATAGGCCTGGTCATAGCACACGGGGAAATTACACACATGGGCATAAACGGCGGAATTGCACACGTTTTCAACCATATCCTGTATAAGGCGCTGCTGTTTATGTGCATGGGAGCTGTGATATATCGTACAGGAAGGAGAAACCTCACAGATCTTGGTGGACTGGCGAGGAAGATGCCGGTAACGACGATAACGTGCATAATAGCAGCACTCTCTATTTCGGGTGTTGTAGGATTTAATGGATTCGTGAGTAAAGGAATGGTAATACACGCCGCGGAACTGTCACACATGCATATTCTTACACTCGTTTTGATGTTGGGTTCAATAGGTACTCTTCTAT
>JAUWVD010000178.1 GCA_030617585.1 Candidatus Methanophagales archaeon | reverse complement strand
TCACCTAACTTACCGCTTTTATACATTTCAACAGCTTCTTGAACCGTGCCATACGCGCCAGTTGCAATTTTCACACCCGCCGTGGAAAGCACCTGAAAGGCATTGGGACCTATATTCCCTGATATAACTACACTCACCCCTTTATTCACAACGGCTTGTGCTGCTTGAATCCCTGCTCCTCCCGGTGCGGCAATGGCTTCGTTTGCCATCGCTTCGAACGCCATCGTATCTGAATCAACGAACACAAAGTATTGGCTCCTTCCAAATCTCGGGTCTACCTGTGCATTCAGGTCTCCTGCTGTTGCGGTTACGCATATCTTCATCTTTCCATCTTCTCCCTATAGATTTTGTTTTTTTCTCTTCCTCATGTGAATATATATTCATATGAGTGTGTAAATGTTACTTCTTCTCTTCTTTACCTTCCACAAATGCCTGCACATTTTCCACTATCTGCCCAAATGCGTCTTTTACTTTCGATTCCTTTTGCATGACAAAGGGCGTTCCGCTATCCGCAGCTTCTACCATCTCCGGGTCTAACGGCACTCTTCCAAGAAAGGGCACTCCTAACTCCGCCGCTGCCCTTTCTCCGCCTCCATATTTGAAGATATTTGTCTCTTTTCCACAGTAGGGGCACACAAACCCACTCATGTTCTCTATTATCCCTATAACCGGCACCTTTAGCACCCCTGAGAAGTTTACTGCCTTTCTTGAATCTAACAATGCTAAATCCTGCGGTGTTGTAACAATTATCGCACCATCTACATCCTTTATCAATTGCGCAACACTGAGTGGCTCGTCGCCCGTCCCCGGCGGAAGGTCAACAATTATATAGTCCAGCTCACCCCAATCTACATCTGAAAGGAATTGCCTTATCGCATTCATCTTCATCGGTCCTCGCCAGATAATTGGGGAATCTCTGTCTGGTAACAAGAAACCTATGGACATCGCTTTTAGCCGTGGTGTGACTAAAATAGGAGACATTTTTTCCCCTGATGTCTCTGGCCGCTTGTCCTCTATCCCCAATATCTTTGGAATATCCGGTCCGTGTATATCAGCATCCATCAAACCCACGTCTAAACCGCTCATAGCGAGAGCAAAAGCAAGATTAGCTGCTACCGTTGTTTTCCCTACACCCCCTTTTCCACTCATCACCATTACCTTATGCTTTACCTTTCTCATGCTTGCATCAACTGCTTCTGCTTCTTCTTTCATCCCTCTTTTCCTTTCTTCCTCTTTTCCTTCATCCATATTCCATTTATCACTCCTAACAAATTTCATACACCTCAGGATTAGGCCGTTCTCTCTCCTCGCCGTGGCTCGTAGAGATTAATATTCTATCCCTGAAGTTGTGCTACCTTTTTTATCCCAATAATGCTTGACCTTCTCCATGCGAGTTGCTATATCTGCCATTTCTATTATTCTATCCTCTACCTCTCTTCCGCTAAGAATGATGTCCGTATGACCTCTTTTCTTCAACAACTCTAAGACCGCCTCTTCTGTTAAAAGCTCAAATTTTAGTGCGTATAATATCTCGTCCAGAACCAAAAGGTCGGTCTCTTTTTCATCTAGCACTCTATGAGCAAGTACCAACCCCTCTTTAGTCTTTTTGAGATGTTTTTTCCGCGATTCTTCATCCTTTAAAAAACCGGGAACCCCGCAAAGATGTATCTGGAGGTTGTCAACACTTTTTAGAAACTGATATTCTCCGGTAGTTGGCCTCCCTTTCATAAACTGCAATATCACTACTTTTTTGTTATGACCCAACGTCCTTATGGCATGACCGATAGAGGCGGTTGTCTTTCCCTCTCCCTTTCCATAATAGACGATTATTTTTCCCTCAACTGAGTTCATAATTATTATTTAAAATCACGCTTTATAATTATTGAACAGAACTTTCAGGTCAGTGACAAGTAATTTAAAAAATAAAAAGGAGAAATTAAAAAGCAATCTCCTATTTACATCTACCGTTCAAAGGCAACCCAGGTTTCCGTTGTTGAGACATCTCTGCTCTGGTGGAGGAAATCTATTATTACTTTCGAGTCTTCCGCCTCGTAAATCCATATCGCGTCATACCTGCCCAGCGTATGATACACTTGCAGGAACTTGACGCCTGTAGGCGGATTTTTAAGTAGCTCGTCGCCGAATTTCTTCGCATCTTCCACCATGCCTGAATTAACCCTCACGCACGTTATGAACAACATCTTTTTTTTATACCTCCCTACATATATCTAACTATTTAAGTATAATAAAGTTACGTTCATTTGGAGAGGTATCAAAATGAAAGAGGCAATGTTTTATGAGAAACTGGAAGGGAACGCGGTGAGATGTCTCCTATGCCCACATCAGTGCAAGATAAACGAATCGAGGCGAGGGATATGTGGGGTTAGAGAAAACAGGGGTGGTATCCTCTACAGCCTGGTTTATGGTAAGGTAGTTGCGAGAGGGATTGATCCAATAGAGAAGAAGCCGTTCTTCCATTTCTATCCGGGCTCTGAGGCATACTCGGTTGCTACGGTTGGATGCAATTTCAGATGTAAAAACTGCCAGAACTTCGAAATCTCTCAGATGCCTAAAGAAGACAAGAGGCAGATAGTCGGTGAAGAAGTATCTCCTGAAGAGATTGTTGCGGCAGCCAAGCAATATGGTTGTAGAAGCATCGCATACACTTATACCGAACCGACCATCTTTTTCGAGTTTGCTTATGATACTGCTAGACTGGCGCATAAAGAAGGAATATGCAACACCTTTATCTCGAACGGACATATTACGGAGGATGCTATACGCACTATCGCCCCTTATTTAGATGCGGTAAATGTAGACCTGAAGGGGCTATCGGAAGACATGTATCGAAAAATTTGCGGTGGGCACCTGAAACCTGTCCAGGATGCGATAAAGCTATACAAAAG
>JAUWVD010000133.1 GCA_030617585.1 Candidatus Methanophagales archaeon | reverse complement strand
AATTTTTGGTGAATACCGGGGCTGGAACTGCTCAGGATTAAGTGGTCCAGGGGTAACAAGGAGCGACTGGTGCGTTCGTGAGGGGACGGATATTATATACGTAACAGGGAAGAGTTCGGGGTTAGATTATCCTGATGATATAGGCGAAAGAGTGATTGTTACTGGTGTTGTCAGGGTCACAGAAAGTGATATTGTATATGTCGAGGCAACGAGCGTAGAGAGATATAGCGTTTCAAATTATTCGGATACAAAAAGTTTCCGATCCTGCGTTATCTCCGATCCGGATTTAGTGATTATAGATATTTGGCGTGCTGGGAGCACAATATATTATAAGATAAAGAACCAAGGCACAGCAAATGCGGGGGCTAGTTACACATCGCTAACTGTTGAGGGCGTTTTCAAAGCATCTGATTATGTTGCATCATTGGAGCCGGTAGCAGAGAGAACAGGGTCTTTTACTTACAACTGGACATACACTCCTCCCGGGGATAACATAACGATATGCGCGGATTATCAAAATACTGTTACGGAGCTTAACGATACGAACAATTGCAGATCCAAGACACTTCTATACCCGCCACCTACTTCATGGGCGGGCGTAACTCATGAAGAGGTATGCTGTCCAAGCCCTAGCTATTTTGGCGGTTATAGTACGAGTTTTAGCAAAAACATCGGTTTTTCGACTGGTGGTGCAAAAGATGTCAACAATTTCCGTGAAAATATCGGGAATGAATATTTACCACTTCCAACAGACATCACCTATGAAGGTTTATTTTACGATTATTATTTTGACACAGGCGAGAAGGCAGAATGTCAGAAACTATTCTGTCCTTCTTACAGCTATGCGCTATCCAAAGACCCGGTCTCAGAAGTGTTAGGGTATTACCTGTCTGTTGGTCTGAACTCGGGTATAATTGAGAGTGATTTTCAGAGGAAGAAGCTGAATTTAGTCCTAGTATTAGATATTTCAGGTTCAATGAGCAGTTCTTTTGACGAGTATTATTATGACCGGTTTGGCAATCGCGTGGCCGTTAATGAAACGGAAGACGCAGAAAAGAGCAAGATAGAAATAGCAGCAGCAGCTATTGTTGCGCTTCTTGACCATCTTGAAGACGATGATCGGCTTGGTCTAGTGCTCTTTAATACCGGTGCGGAATTGGCCGAACCCGTATCTCTGGTTGGAGCTAAGAACATGCAGAAGCTAAAAGGCGATGTACTGGAAATTTCTGCCACTGACGGGACGAGACTGTCTGCCGGAATGCAGATGGCGACCGAATTATACGATGAGTTCTTAGAGGTCAACCAGTCGGAATATGAGAACAGGATTATATTCTTGACCGATGCAATGCCAAACTTAGGGCAGACAAGTGAAGAAAGTCTGCTCGGCATGACTGAGGCTAATGCTAACAAGAATGTATATACAACTTTCATAGGCATTGGCGTTGATTTTAATACCGAACTCGTGGAGTATATAACAAAGATCAGAGGTGCGAATTACTATTCTGTTCACTCTGCGAAGCAGTTCAAAGAACGGATGGATGATGAATTTGAGTATATGGTAACCCCGTTAGTATTCGATTTGCGATTGAATTTGGATGCGGCCGGTTATGAGATTGAGAAAGTATATGGCTCTCCGGAAGCAAACGAGGCGACCGGAGAGATAATGAAGGTTAAAACACTCTTCCCTTCCAAAAAGGAGGGGGGTGAGACTAGGGGCGGGTTAGTATTGTTAAAGTTGAGGAAAATATCGCCTGAAAATAGTTTGAAACTGAACGTAAGCTACGAGGATCGTAATGGTGTATCTGGCAGTGATGAGGCAACGGTAGTATTAGAAGAAAAAGAGCCGGATTTCTTTGATAATTCCGGTATTCGGAAAGGTATCTTACTATCACGATATGCAGATCTTATTAAAAACTGGATTATTGATGAGCGAGATAGTATCGAGCGGAACGAGACAGTGAAACCAGCGGTAAATGCGGTAGAAGGTATTCTACCGCCTATTGAGCTGGGTAGGTGGGAGCGGCAATCAATACCGCTGCAGGTTTCTGAACAGTATAAAGCGCTATTCAGTGCCTTTAGCAGTTATTTCGAGGATGAAATGAACGCTATTGGTGATGATGCTCTGGGTCAAGAGCTTGATATTTTGGATACGCTTAGTGGATACGAATAAGAGGGTTGTTTTTGTGTTGTATAACCAAACAAGAAAATAAATTATTGACACAGATTAACGCAGATTGACACAGATGATAAAGATCAACAGTGTCAAACTTATATAAGACCGCGTAAATCAGTGTAAATCCATGTCCTTGATAGAAGGTAGTGATTAATACTTACCTCGATACGCCTACAACCCCCTCAAAACATCCTTTATCGTATCTATGCGCGCATCTGTCTTAACAGCGACATCAGAGAAATGGGTCCTGCTTGCGTGAAAACCCGCAGACCGCAAAGCGTCAATTAAGGATGCAATAGGCGGCGGTGGCATTTTTAACGCCTTGCATATCGCATGATGCTCGAAATAATAGGGTATATCCAGCTCATGGCTGCATGTATCAACGATTTTCATTGCTTCTCTCTTCTTACCCAACTCCCTTTTTCCTAATTCGTCATGCACCTGTTCGCAGAACGCATTCTCCTTTATCGCGTGTAGATATAGCGGCCCCGCGATGCGTACTTTCGCACCGCATACAGAACATTCACGTTTCAGGTCCTGCATATCGGCGCACACGCATCTATTGCCGCAGGCGAAGCAATGCGCAATGAATCCAAGTCGGTTCATGCACGCATCAGCTCTTTTCGCGCCTCGTTCCACACGTGCGATGATCCTTATGAAATGTGCTGTAGAATAAGATAAGAGCGGCTGTATCGCTTTATCATATTTGCACAGGTCTCGCGTTACAGCACCTAGGAGAACACGAGTTGCCATCTCGGTATGATAGTCAGTATTAAGCGGTTTCGCACCGTATTTCCTCATGCCACCGGTATGAGCGCCGCATAACGGCGCGGTATCTGTCGCCGTAACCAGAAGCAATCGCTTCACTGATTTGCATGCGGCATCCAAAAACGGTACTGGCGACCCAAACGGGTCTAAATCGACCATCTCGTACCTGGTTTGTAATAGTAGTACATTAGCATTCTCGTTATATGCACACGCTCGCTCTTCTAACGAATTTAACACGATATTGCGTTTTATTAGTTCATATGCGGGCGTGCTGCGATCGTTAATATGCACATACATACCCACTTCGTTCGCTATCCGGACACCCCGAACGCCAGAGCCCGCAAGTGCATCTATGTATAGGGGCTGCTGTCGTGACGACAGCGCGGTGGCAAAAGTAGATACACTCGCTACGTCTATATCCCGGCACAACTCCATCTTCGGATTGTAAAACATTGACCTTTTGAGTTGTTCGGGCACGATTATCTTCGTAGTTCCCTCTTTTATCTCCGAAAACATTTTATATATATAGACACATCAATAATCAATTAATAAATGATGACTGAAAAAAAGATGCGTTCGCGATCTACAAAACTAATTGGCATATTAACTATCTTGATTATCCTGCTTCTAGCCTCTGGCTGTGTTGAAGACGGTAACCTGCAGCCCGAATCGAAATCAGTTGCGCTGGAAGAGCATCAAGAAGAACTCGTAGCGGTTCAAAATGAAACAGCACAGGCAAAGGTGGGTGATACCATCAGGGTTCACTACACGGGCACATTGGATAATGGCACCGTCTTTGATAGCTCCGTCGGGCGCAAGCCTCTGAACTTTACTATTGGTCTGGGCCAGGTGATCCCGGGCTTTGATAAAGCGGTAGTGGGGCTGAATCTGAACGAATCGAAAACCATTACCATCCCGGCAGATCAGGCTTATGGCCAGTACCGAGCGGATTTGGTACAGGTGGCTGCTCGCGACCAATTTCCTCCGGACTCGGAACTTGAGGTCGGTCAGGTGTTACAAGTCAGTCAACCGAATGGCCAAATAATTCTTGTTACCATAACCAATGTCACAGACACG
>JAUWVD010000092.1 GCA_030617585.1 Candidatus Methanophagales archaeon | reverse complement strand
TAACTCTATCAAATGAACCAATAACATCAGAAACTTTGAAAATGTAACGCTGCTCATTAGACAACTCCTTTATTGCGCCAAATGTCACAAATCCTTTTGGTTCGCCGCCTGCACCCACCACCGCATATTCGTATGTTTTCTCCGCAAGCATCTTATCCGACAGCTCCATGATTGGTATATCGTCCAGCACGCATGTATGTTCGGTTCTCATCACGTTTTTTACTTTTATTCCCTCTAACATGGCAAAAGTGGTGGTAGCACGTTCTTCTTCTGTCGCGGCGGTATACAGGAAAATAGCAATAAAGATCAGAAAAAGATTAAAAGGTGCTCTTAGTTCTCCTGTTGAATAAAGCCAAAAAGGGTCTGGCATAAGACCCACTATACCCATTATAATAGCAAATATTTTACCCACGAACACTGCTTTCTTCGTCGCTTGTAGAAATGACATTCTTTTAGCTAATAATGCTCTTAGAACGCGACCACCATCCATGGGAAATGCGGGTAACAAGTTAAAAGTGGCTAATACCACATTAAGATATCCGAGGCCAAATAAAAGTACCTGAGCCGGATAATAAATAGACAAATTCACGTATTTTAGGCCAAATTGACTGATAAGAAAAGCTCCTCCGAGGGCAAAGCTCATCGCAGGTCCAGCAATTGCTATCCGCCATTCCTTCCCCGGCTCCTTTGGTATATCATCCATCATCGCTAAGCCACCGAAGATGAAAAGAGTAATGGAGTGTATTTTTGCACCATATCTCATTGCAACGTATGAATGGGACATCTCGTGGAGTAAAACGGAGAAGAAAAAGAGGATTGTGGCCAGTGCAGAAAAGATATAGCGATAGTGTTGCGATAAATTTTCTATATCGCCTAATCCGACAGGCTCTGAAGCTTCTGCAAACATCACTACGAATACCGGTAAGATAAATAAAAATGATATATGCAATCGTATTGGTATGCCGATGATTTTACCAACTTGTATAGATGCCCGCATTGTTTCTTCGTTAAGTTAACCCGTTAAGTATATATGGTATTTAATCATAAATAGTGATTATGGAACTAGAGTTGTCTTCTTTATATGGGCAGGATTTGTACACGGATAGAGGGGTTTACGTCGGTAAGATAGACGATGTGACAGTAGATATAAAAGAGAAGAGGATATCGGGACTGGCAGTGAGGAATGTAAATCCAAATGCTTTCGAGGTAAGCAAGAATGAGGGCGTAATTATCCCATACCGATGGGTAACGGCAATTGGCGATGTCGTGCTGATAAAGCATGTCAAGAGAAGAAGAGCGGCGGTGGAGGTCGAAAGAGAAGGAGAAGGAGAAGAGAAGGAGGGAGAAATATAGAAAAAAAGTGAAGAAAACGAACAGGGGATGAAAGGTCAGAACCAAGGGAGACATAAATATAAGGCCCGGGATAGAGAAATATACGCCAATATGAAGGCCATTACACCTTTGTTCGTGCGTGCAGATGGCAGGAATTTCAAGCGGGTCTTAAGCTCTTTTGGAAAACCATATGACGCGAGGCTAGCGAAAGGAATAGTGAAAGCAGTAGAGCTATTATTCTTGAACAGCGGATTTAACCCGAAATTTGCATACATCTTCTCTGACGAGATAAACCTTTACTTTGACGATGTCCCATTTAAAGGTAGAATTGAGAAGCTAGATTCTGTACTTGCAAGCTTTTTAGCAAGTGCTTTAACCATCATTTTGGATTTTAAGGATGCTATTGCATTTGATGCGAGAGTGATCCTTGTTTGCGGAGAGGCAGATGTTTTGGAGTATCTCGCGCAGCGGCAGGCAGAAGCATGGCGAAATCACATCAATGCATATGGGTATTATGGATTGCAAGATACCGGACTAAGCGAAAAGGAAGCAGAGAAGCGATTGAAGGGGATGAAGGCGGCCGAGGTGCATGAAATGCTTTTTCGTTTAGGGATTAATCTGAATGAAACGCCGAAATGGCAAAGAAGGGGCATCTTGATTGCCAGGCAGAAGCATGAAAAGGAAGGTTATGACCCCAAATTGGCGGATAAAGTTACTGCTACTCGTTACAAAGTAGTTTCGCTTTGGGACCCACCTTTATTCGGGTCAGAAGAAGGGCGGAATATGATACACCAACTCGTAGATAGATAAGCTGTAATTGCTCAAAATCTTCTGGATTTTGAGCACTTAATTGCAAAACGCAAATTGCAAAATATAAAACGGGAATGAAAATGGGCTCTTTTGACTTTAAATTTTAAATTTTAAACGCCCATTCAGAAAAGGGTTTATAGTGGGCCCGAAGGGATTTGAACCCTTGGCCACCCGGTTATGAGCCGGGCGCTCTAACCGTACTAAGCTACGGGCCCCTTTGTAATACATAACCCTTTTTATATAAATTACTTGTTAGCGAAATGATAAAAAGCAGCATATAAAAGCGAGTCATCATCGCAAATCTTTTAGTCACGAGAAAGCAATGAAGATACATGCTACTCGGGATATTCTTCATCATCGTCAGTTTTCTTCTTGGACTCTCTATCTCATTCCTTCTGAGCTACAGATTCCACGGCATAGAACGGGTTCTTTTCTCGTTCGTCGTTGGAAATGCGATAACTATATGGGCTACTTTCCTGCTTGCATGTCTAAAGGGGTCGTTAAGCATTGATATTATACTCATTAGCATCACCATATACATTTTTTTGTCCGCCACGCTCTTTAGATTATCTAATTTATCAGTAAAAGCGGTTTTTACTGATTTAAAGAACAAAGCGGTTATTATTTGGCATGAAGATAAACTTACCCTTTCTTTTTTTATGCTCATTCTGCTTTATTTGACGATTATGAACTTATACGGTGTTTTCCGCATTGATGAAGTGGGCAACCTATACGCATTTCACACTGTTTGGGCCGATTATCCGTTCCATACCTCTGTTATTACCGCTTTTGTTTACCGAGCCGATTTATCATTCCCACTGAATTATCCGCAGTTTTTACATATCGAGATGCACTATCCATTTCTCATGGATTTCTATTCCGCGGTATTAATGAAAGGCGGTTTGGACCTCAGGTGTTCTCTTATCATCCCAAACATTTTATTTCAACTTTCCTTTTTTGGTCTGTTCTTCTTTCTCGCTTACAAATTGACGGGCTTAAAGAAGGTCGGGCTATTAGCTACGTTTATCTTCATCTTCGCTGGACTCCCTGCGGGTCTTCAATCCGTTAACATCCACTTTCTGAACCCGATGTACGCAGTATTAATGCCACAAAGAACGGCGATGATCGGTATGGGTATCTCTTTTGCCGTCTATATTCTTCTATTACACGCATTATTTACGGATGAGCGAGATACACAGAGACAAGCATATAGGGAACTAATACTTGCCGGTGTGCTTATCGGCTTGCTGCCGTACATACACGCACATTCATTTATGGTGACTGCATTTGTCGCGCTATTCCTTTCTGCTGTTGTGTGTCTAAAAACCCGCAATTTGTGGGTCCTCATTTCTTTACTCGTGCCGCTGATTCTTCTTTCTTTACCGCAGATAATGAGCATAAGAACAGGCATATCAGAAGATTTCTTCGTCTTTTTCCCCGGTTGGACAGAAGGGAACAGGAACATGATAATGGGCTTTGATTGGTCATCCATCGCCACTACAGTTTTTTCTATCGCAAAAACCATCACTGTACTGCAAATGTTCTGGGCGCTCAACGCAGGCGGGCTCATCATCCTCCTCTCGTTAGGCATTTTAAAAGCAGATAACAAAGCAAGGCTATTTTATCTGCCATTTTTACTCCTTTTTGTCATTGCGAACTTCGTGAAATTCCAACCCTGGTATTTTGACAACTATAAGATATTCATATATTGGCTCGCACTGACTGCTGTGATGGCGTCGTTGGCCATATTATGGGTAACCGACTTTAATAAACGGTTTTTTAAAACACTCGCTACTGTATTACTCGCTATTTTGATCCTCGCTTCTACTTCTTTTGGCTTAGTAACGCACGTAGCAATGGTGGAGGATAGCTACGTGATTTGGACACAAGAAGAGACCGAAATTGCAGATTGGGTGCGAGAGAATACGCCACCTGATAGTGTGTTCTTAACCGGAAGCGCGCATAATCACCCTATACCCTCGCTGTCAGGAAGGCCGAGAGTGATGGGTTACGAGGGGTGGCTGTGGTCTCATGGCATCAACTGGACAATGATTAATGCAAGGAAGCGAGATGAAAAGGCGATGTTCGGGGGGAATTATGCACTTGTCAAAGACTATGGCGTGGATTATGTTTGCATTGGTCCCTACGAGAGGGCTTTCGCAAGGGATAACCAGTTTGACATAAACTATTCTGCTTTTGACGATGGGACACGATATGGTTTGGCGTATGAGGGGAGTGGGGGAAGATGGCGGATATATGAAGTTACGTAATTGATTGCAAAATGCAGACTGCAAATCGAAAAAAAAATCTGGATTATTGCGCTCTTATCTATCCTCCTTTATTGCCCTTCACTTGTTTTGGTAACCTACCGCGTAATCTCCCATGTTAGCCGGCTTTCAAGGATGTAATTCCATAAAAAAGCGCAAAGGATACCAAAAATATTCGAGATTAGGTAATATACGCCCGCATACTCGGTTAAGAGGTAAAGAACACCAATGTTGATCACCAATCCACCAGAACGCCACAGGTTGCTTTTTAGGATACGTATAATGAATTGTTTCACACCTCTAGTTTTTTTCTCTCCGAAGGTCCACCGATCGTTTAATAGAAATTGTATTATTATCCCTATTTCAATAGCAATTGCTGAAGAGAACAGATAATATATCCCAGCAAGGTCAGTAAATAGCCATAGTAGTCCTGTATTAATCACGGCACCGATAACACCCACAATCGAGAATCTAATCAGGCGAAAGAAATCCCGCTTAAATGCGTTTAGTGGTGCAATTTTTTCCATTTTCTTATTTATTGTATATAATGTATAAGTTCTAACTATTTAATTTAGGACGCAGATTTACACGGATTTACACTGATTTAATTTCTTCTGCGTTAATCTGCGTTAATCGGTGTCAACAATTTATTTTCTTGAAGAATAGAAGAGCTACAGGTATTTAAACAACTTACCCAGCAGAAAGAAATCGAAAATGCACGTGAAAAGGTATAGCTAAGAATTAAGTTTCTTATACGGCAGGTTTAAACCTAGGCATATTAAGTATATTCGAGAAGGCAAATTGGTTTGAAATGATGGAGATTATATATACTTCGCTGATATATACCCTTTACTGGATGGTGAGAATTGTCCCGGTAATAGCACTAGGCATATTTGCAACGAATTTCGCGGTTGACATCGGGCTAATGCGGAAATTTGACCGGTTGATTAAACCGATATCCAGTAAAGCGAATATCAGTGCAGTATCTGCTCTTTCGGTGGTAACCTGCACGTTCAGCACTACTGCCGGTTACTCCATGCTCGTGGACGGCCTGAACGAGAAAACTATTTCTGAGCGTGAGGTAATTGCAACCACGCTAATCAGCTCTTTTCCTAGCATCCTCT
>JAUWVD010000141.1 GCA_030617585.1 Candidatus Methanophagales archaeon | reverse complement strand
TTTCTAACAACCTCGCCGCTGCGTATGCCGGAAATGTAGCCGCTATCTTTTTGCCGTAGCGTGCAGAAAGCGATAAGAATGGTATATTCAGCGAATCCGCAGCTTCCTTTACGATAAAATCGCCTATTCCCGCTGATACTACCTGTTCCAATCGGTATTTTTCCATCATCCACTTCAGCGAAGCGGCCAACTCATCCACCTGTGCTCGCTTTACCTGTGCTGCAATGGAAACTGTGTTATCCTCGCCTAGCTCTTCAAGGTCACTGCATACCACCCTTGCAAGCCTTCGCATTGCACTCACCCTACTTCTTTCCGCTTCCTCGCGATCCACAAATGCATAACTATCCGGACTTTCACAACTGTAATCATCTTCCGTTATATATCCGAGTACGAGATAAGCGTCCGCGGTTATTGCGAACAGTTCTGAGGAAACACGGCATTCTTCGCCTATGTTCACGCTTTTCAGCAATGTTGCAACATTGGTCCTCTGGACGCCGGAATAGATAAGTTCACCGTTTTTCAGTCGTTTGAGGTCGGTTCGTCTCGCTTTTATTACGCCACCTGCTATAGGTATTACATCCGTGGTTGTGCTACCAAGGTCAACGAAAATTGCATCTTCGTATTGCTCCGATATGAGCGTAGAAGATGCGAGCCAGTTGGTAGACGCAAAGGAAAGAGGGGCCTTATCCACCTCTGTGCCATCTTTGAATGTGCAATTGGAGTTGAAGAATTTGACTTCTTTGAATACTGCTGATAGCGCTTCTTTTATATGTAATACGCCTTCTCTTCTTGTCACAAAGCAGTCACATAGCTCCCCTGTCATCACTGTACCTACGGCTTCTAGTTCGGACGCAGACGCGTATTCGGACAGCAGAGTGTATAAAATCGACTTATTCTTCCACAGAGGTGCATAAACCGATTTTACAACTCCATCTGAGCTGACTATCTTTGTATTCGCTCCCCCTACATCTATACCAATGTACATACTCTTTATTGTATAACCATCTTCTATTTAAGACACGGATTTACACTGATTTACGCAGATTTATTTTAGTTTAACCGTGTTGTTGATTCTTATCATCTGTGTTAATCTGCGTTAATCCGTGTCCATAATTTATTTTCTGTTTTCTTGTATTGATTAACAGTTTTTATTAGGATGGGCGCTATATAAGTAAAGTACCCAGAAGAAAAGGAGGTAAAAGCAATCGAAGATCAAAATGAAGGTTCGCCGCTTTACCACGACTTAAATCTTAACATTGTCTTTTTGGTATCTTTGTCTGCAATTTTTGGTACAACCCTTCTAACGCCAGCATTTCCTGAGATGCAGGTGGCATTTAGCATTTCAGAGCCCAGAGTTGATTTGCTCGTTGCGGTATTCGTTCTTCCCGGTGTTCTATTAATCCCGGTTTTAGGCATGCTTGCAGACCGATTTGGTAGGAAGAGAATTTTAGTGCCTTCTTTGCTGCTCTTTGGTATTGCCGGAGGCGCATGCTCACTTGCTCGTGATTTCAACACCCTTTTAGCATTTCGCTTTTTGCAGGGTATAGGTGCTGCCTCTTTAGGCTCTCTTACTATCACGATTATCGGTGACCTCTACTCTGGGAGGCATCGTGCCGCAGCAATGGGGTACAACGCCAGTGTTTGCAGTATCGGCGCCACAATCGCCCCCATCCTTGGTGGTGCATTGGCAGCCTTAGCATGGTTCGTTCCTTTTGCGATTTCCGTAATCGCCGTTCCTGTCGGGATAATTGCTTTATTTTATCTGAAGAGCCCGGAACCAAAAAGGCATCATGTGTTCAAACAGTATCTGAACAATGTTTATTTGGGAATAAAGAATAGACAAGTCCTCTGTCTCTTCTCCATCTCCCTCTTTACTGCTATCATTCTAATCGGGATATATGTCATACATATTACTCTTTTCCTCGGAGATAAATTCCATGCTACTCCTTTTTTCATCGGTATTATTATGTCTAGTGCGGGCTTGGCTAATGCAGTAACATGCTCGCAATTCGGGAAATTAGCGAGAAGATACTCCGAGAAGAAGCTTATAAAAGCTGCTTTTGTCATTTATCCCATACCATTGCTTATTATCCCTTTCGTGCACACTGTATGGTTATTCCTAATTCCATCTGCAATCTTTGGCATTGCAGAGGGCATGTGCAAACCAAGTATTCAAACCCTCTTAGCGGGATTCGCACCTATTGAACACCGTGCTATATTTATGTCCATCAAAGTGACGCTGGGTGGATTAGGAGCACTCTTAGGACCGCTGTTAATGGGTGCAATTTTCATCTTCAGCGGATATGAAGGCACTTTCTTCGCCTGCGCAGGCTTAACATTTGTAATGCTTATCTTGACGTTGGTAATATTAAAGTGAATCTCCCCTATTGCCAAGCTTAGCAGAGGATCTTGGAGCCACGGGTTTTCGGATGGGCATGATTCATATCTTCTCCTTTATCTTACCCTTGGAGCGGTAAGATGCTTTCAGATCTTCCAAATCATAGACCATAAACCCCTGGTTACGGAGTTCTTCTTTACCTTCAATGCTCTCCGCTATAATGCCATAATACTCCCGTTTAGCTCCTCCTTTTACAGGCCATTCGACAAGCTTTGCCTTATCTCTAAGCGCATTTAATAGCTTCTCTGCTCCTCGGTAGCTAAGCTTTCCCCACTTTATCTCAAAAAAAGCTATCTGCTTTCTTTTACCATTTACCGCCACTATGTCTATCTCCTCACCTTTATGCCACCACCTACCAATCTTTTCAAATCCGAAGGGTAGCAGAAACGGGAAAACCTCAGTCCTGACAAAATTCTCAAATTTTTTGCCCACATAAGTGTTTTTTTCGCCTTCGCTCAATCGGAAAGCACCCCTCTCTAGCTCTTCTCTATGCTTGAACACGAAATTGAACCAGAAATCAAAGATGCAGTCTTTTATCACATATATCCCCCTCTTTTGTGTGCCCAAGATGGAAACCTGTCTCTCGATAAAACCCAATCGGATAAGGTTCTCAAGATACGGGTAGATGCTTCTCGTTTCCATCCCTATAAAATTCGCTATCTCCGTTGGTTTCGTATAACCGTAAGCGAGGGCGTTGAGAATGGCGAAATAAGTCTTGAGCTCTTTAAACTCCTGCGAGATTATAAAATAAGGCTCCCGGTAGAAGTATCCGTTCTTGCTGAAAAACTCCTTTTCGAGAAATTTACCCAGATTGCTGTATTCCGAGGCTTTCAGCAGATACTCTGGCACACCACCAATTATCAAATAGAGCTGGAGTGCTTCCTTGAAAGGCATTCTGACAAACTCTTCTGCATACTTAAACGGCAATCCCTCCAGAAAAATATCCCGTGTCCTCCGTCCATAAAGCGGTGACGCATACGAAAGCACCTTTTCACTCATCAGTCCAAGCATGGAGCCTGAGAGAGCGATAAAAACAGAGGAGGAAGAGAACTTCGTATCCCATAACTTTTGCAACACACTGAGCACTCTGGGGTCACTTCTGATGAGATATGAAAATTCATCTATTATTAAGTAAAATCGTTTTTCAGGCATATTCTTCGCTAAATATCCAAAAAGCTGTTCCCAATCCTTTATTTCAAGCGTTCTGAGCAAAGGATCGTTAAAAAATTCGGCAATCTTCTCTTTCAGTCCATTTATCTGGATCTGTACAGAAGAGTCTTCTGCAATATAAAATATTCCGTTCCTGTTTTTTGTCTTTATAAACTCCAGCAAAAGTCTTGTCTTGCCTATTCTTCTTCTTCCGTAGAGGACAATTAACCGCCCTTTTTCTTTCG
>JAUWVD010000165.1 GCA_030617585.1 Candidatus Methanophagales archaeon | reverse complement strand
AAGACATTTATGGCACTATGGGTATTGAACTGGATACAGATGG
Source organism: Candidatus Methanophagales archaeon (assembly GCA_030617585.1). Lineage (GTDB taxonomy): Archaea > Halobacteriota > Syntropharchaeia > Alkanophagales > Methanospirareceae > Methanophaga. The sequence continues at coordinate 3,084 of JAUWVD010000165.1, read as the reverse complement.
GGATGGTATTGCTGATTTTCTGACTCCATACACACTACCCACAGGTTTAGGTACAGATAAGGACAATTATCCATTGATGCAACCTTATGAGAATTACATTTATGTTCCGGCAGACGAATAAATCGTGTGTCAAGGTCGATCCAATAACGAACATTTATATATTAAGTTAATGAATAGTTTATATGATGAAGGTAGCAATAAATGGATGGGGTAGAATTGGACGACTTGTGTTCAGGGCAGCGTTACGAGACCATTCAGCGCTAGATTTTGTAGCAATAAATAGTCGATCTGCAGACGCTTCTTGGATTGAACATTTGCTAACGTATGATTCAGTACATGGCAAGCAGGAAGGAGAGATAAGAGCGGAAAAGGACACGTTATTTGTGGACGGGAAAGAGATAAAGATATTGAGTGAGAGTGACCCGGAGAACTTACCATGGCGCGATTTAGGCGTGGATGTAGTAGTGGAATCCACGGGGCAGTTCCGGGATCGGAAAGGGGCATCGAAACATCTCAAAGCAGGTTGCAAGAAAGTGATAATAACGGCACCGGGGAAGGAACCAGATGTAACTCTTGTTCCCGGAGTAAATGATGCAATGTATAACCCAACCACGCATAATATTATCTCTCTCGCATCTTGCACTACAAATTGCCTGGCACCAGTGGCGAAGGTATTAGAGGACGAGTTTGGTATAAATCGTGGCTTTATGACCACTGTCCATGCGTACACAGGGGACCAGAAGCTCCTCGATGGGCGGCATAAGGATTTGAGGCGAGCGCGTGCTGCGGCAATGTCCATAGTACCCACGACCACGGGCGCGGCGGCGGCATTAGGTGTCGTTTTACCTTCGTTAGCGGGAAAAATGGATGGCATATCCTTGCGAGTCCCTACTACTAACGTTTCGGTCGTTGATCTAGTAGCCGAGCTGGGTAGTGAAGTTACCCGTGAAGCGGTGAACAGTGCTTTTGAAGAAGCGTCAAAGACTTCTTTGACCGGTATCCTCGCAGTTTCTCACTTGCCTCTTGTTTCCATAGATTACAACGGCTCGAGCTTCTCGGCGGTTGTTGATGCGGAGTATACAAATGTAGTGGGTGGCAGGTTAGTGAAGGTGCTTGCATGGTATGACAACGAATGGGGCTACTCGTGCAGGGTAGTGGATATGATAAAGAGGCTAGAGGCGGAAGGCGAGTAGAAAAAGGGAGGGTAAGTGGAGGGATTATGAACGAGAAATTAAAGGAGTTCTTGACGATAGATGATTTCGATCTATACGGAAAAACAGTGCTCTTCCGGGCGGACATAAACTCGGTGATTATAGACGGGCAAGTGCAGATGAAGGAGCGGATAGTGGAGAATGCGAAGACGATACAGAAGCTTTTGGATAAAAAAGCAAAGGTGGTTATTCTCGCGCATCAAGGTCGTGCAGGACAAGCGGATTTTCTACATCTGGAGCAGCATGCGCAATTGCTCAGGAATTTCATGGATTTGAAATACATTGACGATATAATGGGCTCGAGTGCGCGGGCGGCGATAAAGGGTCTTGATCGCGGAGAAGTTTTGTTGCTCGATAACGTGCGGATGCTAGCAGAGGAGACACTTAATAAAACTGCGGAGGAGCATTCGCACTCGTTTTTTGTGAGGAGTCTTGCACCTCTTGCTGATGTATACATAAATGATGCCTTCTCCGTGGCACACCGATCGCACGCATCAGTGGTTGGCTTCCCGGCGGTTCTGGATGCGGGAATAGGGCGATTAATGGAGCGGGAGTTGAAAACTCTGGAAAGAGCGGTATATCAAATAAAAAGTCCGTGTGTTTATATCCTTGGTGGTGTGAAACCCGAAGAAGTGTTTGATATAATCGATGTCACATTGAAGCGTAAAAGAGTAGATAGAATACTTACAACCGGTGCTCTTGGCACTCTTTTCCTATATGCGAGTGGTACAATTGAGCCAGGGGAAGAACAAAAAGCAGATAAGCATTTTATGCAGAATGTGGAGCAAGCCAAAAGATTCCTGGAGATGGGTAAGGACATAATAAAGTATCCCGAGGATGTTGCCGTAGCGGTAGATGGCGAGAGAAGAGAAATACCCGTGGCACAGTTGAAGCCTAACCAACCAGCATATGATATAGGAGAGAAGACGAGTGAGGAATATTCAGAACGAATAAAAAATGCGAGAACGGTGATAATGAGAGGGCCCGCAGGGTTATATGAAGATAAGGCATTTGCAAAGGGCACGCGCAATATTTTTGAAGCGATTTCGCATTCGGATGCATATTCTCTTCTCGGTGGTGGCCATACCTCAGCAGCAATAAGTGAAGTGGGAATAGATCGGAAGAGCATGTCTAATGCCCACGTCAGCCTTGCGGGTGGTGCATTCTTGCAATATTTCGTGGATAAGCATCTGCCCGGGATAGAAGTGTTAAAGAAACATCAAACTAATTGCTGAGTGCATGCACATAGATTGAGAAATCACGATAGTTCCAAAGATCACATAGAGGGGTCGTAGGGTAGGGGATATCCTGTCAGGTTCCGGACCTGACGACCTGGGTTCGAATCCCAGCGACTCCGTTCTCGCGGCTACGAGAAAATAAATCATTCTTGTTTTCGCTGTCTAGCCTGCCTATAAAGCCCATAATGTCAGGTCTGGACTAAGGAGTTGGTTCTGCCTCTTCAGTTGTATTCTCCGGCGAGGTGTTGAATGGACCGGGTAGCCAAGTAGGTGTGGGAGTAGGCGAGGGAGTTGGAATTGGCCCTTTAGCTATCCGTATCCCCTGCAAAACGTCGAATTCACCGATATACGTCTCCGAAATCGCAGTATACTTTGTTCTCGCACCTATATGCAGCGATCCATTAAAGGAAGAATCGAAGTTCATTACGGACTTATCCTTATCTACCCTGCTTATGGTCTCATCATCTATGTAGGTTGCATCGCTTATCTTCTTGTGTATAGCAGCATCTATCTCCATATTCCTGCTGCAAATGTCCTGCTTCCACTTGTTAGTGAAGTTAACGGAGAAGCTATCGGAGAAGTTAAAAGAAGTGGGTTTGTATTCCGCATGCGTGGTCTTCTCAAGGATGATAGTT
>JAUWVD010000142.1 GCA_030617585.1 Candidatus Methanophagales archaeon | reverse complement strand
AGAGGACCTGAAGTTAGAGGAGGCCGTTAGCATCTTGGGTGCAATTCTCATCTGGCGTCATGATGAATGGTATCACGAAATAGGGAAGGAGAACCTGAAGCGGTTATTATCATGGGATGAGAACTATCAGGTTTTGCGGATATTAGTTGCCGGTGCCATTAACACACTCGATAAGATGAACGAACAGACGAATGGCTTGAGCGAGCATGCCAACGCTTTCCTGGCGGAAATGGGCGAGTATGCTGGCCGTTAATAGATGCTCAGCTATTATATCTTTATTTTTCACCGGTACCGCCCCTTCTTCTCTCCCGTGCCAAAGCCAATGTTACCACAAACAGTCCGGCAAATGCGATAGCAGCAACAAATCCCGGTATTCTTAATGGTGCTGTCGAACCGGAAGATGATGCGTGAGTTGGCGTTGGAGTGCTAAAAGATTGCTCTTTCAATATGGTTTCCCTTTTTTCTCTCTCCTCTCCGGAAGATGGTATTATCACGCATACCTGATTTGATTCATGTTCGTTTATCCCGTGCTTAAAAACCGCCTTGAAAACCGCTCTGCTCATCTCCTCATTATTTACTTCAAACGCAGCAATAGCAGACTCACCTGACTTTATATTGCCCAAATACATCCTTTCCGGCGGGTTTTCTATTCCCGTTGCATTTGCATTTGAAACCACGGCGACAACATAGACACAGGTAACATCCGATAGCCCTTCATTTATCACCTCTAACCTGACTTCGTTCTCAGATACGTCCTGCGGCACTATGTTCACGGTGCCAGAAACCACTACAGGAATAGAATAATGGATGCCTTTACTCTTTTTACTGGCCATATCCTCGATGTCCGCAACGAACTTTAGCATATATATCCCTTCTTTCAACGGCGCTGTTATCTTAAATGGCAGGTTAATTTTTTCGTTCGGACCTATTACACCGGCAGAGATATAGGTATTCTCGACTTCAAATGCGCGCTCAACGATATGAGCTTCTTTTATGTATGCCTCCATTGTGAACCGTGTCTCAGCGTCAATGTCAATAGTGTAGCCCGAAGTACCTTTTATATCGCTTTTTATATCTACATCCTTTTCTATTGGCTTATCTTGCATATTCTTAAGCGTTACTGTAAGCACACCTACATCGCCGGGCATTAAAGTCTCCGGACTGAGTTCGTATTCATACACCATCGCAGAGGGTTTTGGATTGGGTGCAATTTCGCACTTGCTTAACAGGTCATCTACGTCATCTGCGAAGACGCTATTCGTAGATGAAAACAGGACCAGCAGAGCCAACAGGCAAAAAATCACCCCCTTCATATTACTTCTGATCATGCCTTTTAATTATATAACTGGATTATTTAAAGCTTACGAATCACAAAACTCAACACATCACCCTCTTCAAGCACATGCGAAAGACCCACACGCTGCCCCCCATACTTCACTGATTTGCCCCAGATGCGTGCATATCGGAACCGGTCAACGAAATCGCGATGAATGGTAGAACAGACATCAGTAATCGTAGACTCTCTTCTTATGACCAATGGATTGTCCATGTCCGGAGACGCACCCGGCGGCTTCATATAAATGCGCATGAAGCCTAATTCGTTGTATATCTTATCTTTTAGCACATCCATATTTATGCCCACTGCAGCAGAGATTGGAACGGCATCCGGGAATCGAGCCATGCACGTCAGAAGCGTCTCGGAATCTGCCAGATCCGTCTTGTTTATTACTGTAAGTGCACGGACGTATTTACGGTTTCCGAGAACCGCATCAATGAGTTCATCGATTGTGATGCGTTCTCGTATAAGCACTTCCCCATTGTGGATTCGGTATTCGGCTAATACTGCTCGGATTACTTTATCGTCATAATCGAGATCAACTGTGCGGTTTATTATAATTCCTCCTCTACTCGCTTTGCGTATGGCTACTAATGGCGGGTTAGCATTAATTCGAATGCCCGCATCATATAACTCTTTTAGTAGTATATCATATTGCTGCTGCTGGAATACATCTACAAGGATGAGGATTAGGTCAGCGTTTCGCATCACCGAAATAACCTCTTTACCATGTCCTCGTCCTGCTGCTGCGCCCTGGATGAGCCCAGGGACATCAAGGAATTGCAATTGTGCCCCTTTGTATATGAGTGTACCGGGGATAACATAGAGGGTAGTGAATTCATAGGCAGCCACCTCGGCGCAGGTACCGGTAAGACTGTTGAGCAGCGTTGACTTACCAACCGAAGGGAACCCCACCAGCACGATAGTAGCATGCCCCGATTTTTTTACTGAATAGCCTTTTCCTTTGCCTGATGATTTTGCAGTTGCTCGTTTTTGCAGTTCATCCTTTAGTCTAGCTAGTTTCGCTTTTAGCCGCCCGACATGATGAGAAGTTGCCTTATTATAAGCGGTTTTCCATATTTCGTCCTCTACATTCTTGATCTCCTCTTCGATGGTCATTTATAGTTTTCTAATATTACATTCGTTTTAACGTGCTTATAATTTCATCAATATACAAAAGTTTGTGTAAAAATCTGTGTGATCTTATGTATATGACCACAATTTATAATGTGGTAGAAGTAATGGTTTAAACATGAGAATAAATGTGGCAGTAGCAGGAGTAAAAGGGCGAATGAGTGGACAGGTAGTAAGCAGCATCTTAGAAAGCGAGAATATGGAACTGGTAGCGGGTTTTGACATCCATGGCGTGGGGGAAGAGATAGCACCGGGTATAGAAATTTCAAGTCCTGACTCGATGGACAAGGTATTAAAAGCAGTTTCTAGGCCCGATGTATTCGTGGATTTTACAAATGCCGCAGCCGCAGTGGAAAATGTTAAAGTCGCCGTACGTAATAACGTAAAGCTCGTTCTTGGCACAACCGGATTTTCCGATGAAGAGTTCAAAGAGCTAGAAAGCGCTATCAATGGCAATGTCCCGGCTATTATCTCCCCTAACTTCTCGATTGGTGTAAATGTCTTCTGGAACTTGATTGCCGCGGCAGCAAGACATCTTCAGGCATATCAGTATCACATGGAGATTATAGAGATGCATCACTCGCATAAAAAGGATGCTCCCAGCGGCACGGCGGTAAAAGCCGCTGAAATACTCGCCGATTACGTAAAAGGCAAAACAACGTTCGTTTATGGCCGGCAGGGTATAACCGGAGAGAGAACGGATGATGAATTGGGCATACATGCCGTACGTGCTGGCGACATCGTTGGTGAACACACGGTATTATATGCGGGCAAGGGAGAACGACTGGAGATCACACACCGCGCACATAGCCGAGAGGCTTTCGCACAAGGCGCAATAAAAGCCATTGAATGGATTAACGCGAAAGAAAGAAGCGGGATATATTCTATGGCTGACATGATGCGGGAATTGGAACAGGGCTAAGATCGCGTAAGGATTTTATTTTATTTTATTGGTCTTGAAGACCGGGAAAAGATGAGTGAACGAAAAAAGGTAAAGGATTTGAAGGTGGGCGACTCAGTAGATATGACCCTTCTGGTGCAGGAGAAGGAGCTAAAAGAATTTATCTCAAAGACGGGCTACTACCTGCAAGCGAAATTCGGTGATAGCTCGGGCAGTATAGGTGCGAAATGCTGGGATAGAGCAGAAGAAACGGGCGCTATGTTTGAACCGGGCGAGGTCGTACATATAGATGGTGTCGTGGAATCATTTAAAGGTCGTTTACAGTTGATCTTCACGCTAGAAGGCGTTAAAAGAAGCGCTGATGGGGTTTCAGAATATCTGCCTCGGACATCGAAAGAAATAGA
>JAUWVD010000091.1 GCA_030617585.1 Candidatus Methanophagales archaeon | reverse complement strand
CCCCAGGCATGCCGCTCTTCCTGTTCTACATCTATTGCACGATGTAACTCGACCACGTCCGGCATCATCCCACCTACACTTAATTCTTTAAGCACCGCTAGCGGTTTTTCAACATTTAACATATCCAGGGACGAGTAAATACCGGTCTTCCTTGCCTCCTCTATCGCCTTCTCCATCGTCCGAAGTGGCGCTAACCCCGAGATCACTACTGCATCTGCACCCGCATCCGAAACCATCCGTACCTCTAAGTTACCGGTATCGAGCGTTTTCAAATCCGCAATTACGAATGTATCGGGCTTTATCTCTTTTATCTTCGCCACTATGTCCACTCCGTATCGCTTTATCAATGGCGTACCCGCCTCTATGATAAGATGGTCATTACTCGGCAGATCCTTCACCACACGCCCCATACGCTCCCAGTTCGGGATGTCCAGAGCGACCTGAAGATAAGGTGGGTCCCATAACTTTGTCACTTTCATACCCAGCGAAGGATGCCGCGACCGATCCTTCTCATATAGCACTTTCTTTATATCCGGGAACCCATCCATAGCCCGTTTTAGCGCCAACTTTGTAGCGCCATAATTGTAACGATATATCTTATTATAATCATCCGCATGAGGATGCATGAACACACTTACAATCACCACGAGTTCCTCTGTCTTATCCTCTGGTATCACGCCCTCCTCCACCGAGTCCGCAATCGCTTTTGCTATTGCACTCTGCGCGGGGCCAAATACCTTCTCCGCCTCTTTCATGTTCCGCACCGTAACCTTCGGCACAACTACCGTAGATGGCTTAACCGGTAAATTCGGCCTTATTACTGCAAATAGCGGTGTGTGTCCTGCAGACATCTGACTTAAAGCGTTTGCGAATGCCATACCTACCGGTCCGGATTTGTCCCCGATCATCAAGTCAATATGCGCAATTTCTTCTCCATCTCCAATCAATGCTTCACCCACATTCATCATGTTATCTTATCCCCATTTGTATTGATTCTATTTGCTTTCTTTTTTTTATATCTTATCCAATGCCTTTCTTACCTTAGGTAGCAACTGTGATTCAACTTCTAACTGGTGAAAGCCCGGTCTGGGTCCACCTTTTCTCGTCGCTCTACATATCCTTGGATCGCCGATTGGAAAACCCCGAGGTTTAGAAAAGATGCCGTTAGTATCTATTTTCCTTACCTCTTCCGCAATCTCTCTTAGTGTCTGCCCTTCCCCTTCTATTAAAGCGCCAAAGCATGTCTCTTTTACCCTGACGTCTGAGCCGGCCATGCTTTTATCTTCGCTAATCAAAGCCAAAAGCCTACTCTTCAATTGTTCCGGCGTTATCTCAGAGTCAGGTGAGATTAAAATTACTCTTGTCTCAATCCCCATTTTTCTTCCCCTCTTTTATTTTTAATGATTTATTTCTTTGATAAAACTTTCTTTTTAAGAAAGTTTTATTTATGGGCCCGCGGAGATTTGAACTCCAGACCTCTCGGTTATCAGCCGAGCGCTCCAACCAGGCTAAGCTACGAGCCCTTTTCTTAATTGGGTATAGTATAACCAAATACCGTATACCTGTATATAAGAGTACATTTAGCTGCTCACTATTTGGCTATTATCTATACTACTAGATTAATATTTTTATAATAACTTATTTATCTTTTATTTTATTATGCGTGAACAAGCAAAAAAAGATGTATATTAAGGAACATAATCTTGACTCCGGGCTAATGGTGGCAGTCTGCGATACGGAATTAATAGGTAAACGTTTTGTTGATGGCAATCTGAAACTAAAAATCACGGAAGGTTTTTATAAAGGTGACGAAGCGACCGAAAGAGAAGTGATAGCTTCTTTGAAGCACGCAACAATAGCGAATCTGGTAGGTAAAAGAGCAATTAAATGCGCAGTAGACAATAATTTTATCGACGATGCTAATGTGATCTTCGTGGATGGTGTGCCGCATGCACAGATGGTGAAGTTCTGAACGAAGGTTGTAAAATATCAGCCACTAGATAAGTGCTCTTCGCCTCCTTTACCCTTACTTTATAATGGGCTCCGAGCGGCAAATCATCTTTTAGTACTATCGCCCTATACGCCGAGTCACGGGCTATTACGCCTCCCTTTTTCCCCGTCTCCGTTACTAAAACATGTAGTTCTGCCCCTTCTAATTCCTTGTTCTTCGCGAACACAATATTGTGATAACCGGTAGAGAATATTCTCGACCTTCGCTTCTTCTCCCGTTCCAACAAGTCCGTTAACTTTGATGCTTCTGTCCCGGGCCTTGGAGAGAACCGTGTTATGTTCACTTTTTCAGGCTTTATTTCCTCCATTAAATTTAGTGATGCGAAGAAATCCTCTTCCGTCTCGGTTGGAAAACCAATGATGAAATCTGTGCTTATTGTGCTCTGTCTGAATCGCGCCCTTATGTTTGTTACAATCTCAACGAAATCAGCGACTTTGTAATTCCTTCTCATCTCTCTCAGTACCCGGTCAGAGCCCGATTGCACAGGCACGTGAAAGAATTTGAAGATTTTTTCGGTATTGAACGCCTCAAGGAGTTCGTCCAGGATAGGCATCAGCGTGAATGGATTCATCATACCCACTCTTATCCTAAAATCGCCTTCCACTGATGTTATCTGTTCTAACAACGCCGGTAGTTTTATATCGGTGCTGCCCCAACCGTATGCACTAGAATCCTGCGATGTTATCCTTATCTCGTTCGCACCGCTTTCCACTGCACTCTTAACCGCCTCGCATATCTTTTCCGGCTTGTAGCTTTTCAGCTTGCCCCTCGCTTGTTTCACGATACAATAAGTGCATTTCCCTATGCAACCCTGTGCTATTGTAATCACCGCAATAACACCCTCGAAGTCAAGCCTTTGCTTTTCACTATCCCGAATATCTCGGGGCGTTACCATTGCTACACCATCACCTAAAATGCTTTTTACCAGTTCTGGCTGTGCCGCCGCCATGCAACCAGCCACAACTACTGCTTTACCACGCTCTTTTAACTCATTCAGTCTCTTTATCACATTTAACTCTGTTCTTTTCGTTACTGTGCATGTATTCACTATAACAATATCCGCTTCACTTTCTTCTACTATCTCATGACCGGCATTTCTTAGTATCGCTCGCATTTCCATTGTGTCACCGGTATTTGCGGTGCAGCCGAAAGTCTCTATAAAAACTTTTGCAGTGCCCTCTGATAATTCGGTTAGATTCATTAGATAATATATTACCTATTAGTGCATACAAATAATATGGCATTGTTATTGGAAGGGTAGAAATGAACCAAACATCGAGAAGGAAGATAGAACAACTCCAGATATGTACGGAAAAGGAAGTGGAAGCAGGAGTGAATTGTTTTGCGGACGTTAAGCTTGTTCATGTTGCATTACCCGAGCTAGATAAAGAGGCGATAGATTTAAAGACTGAGTTCTTAGGCTTTTCGTTTCAATATCCGATAATGATTGCTTCGATGACCGGTGGGCATCCGGATACGAGAAAGGTAAATATAGTTCTTGCAGAAGCTGCGGAAACGCTTGGCATTGGTATGGGTGTGGGCTCTCAGCGAGCGGCGTTGGAAGGTACCGAACTGGAGGCTTCTTTTCGTGTGGTTCGTGACGTTGCACCCAATTTGTTCATCTATGCGAACTTAGGCGCCCCACAATTGAAGGAATATGGGGTAGAGGGTGTTGAGCGAGTTATAGAGATGATAGGTGCAGATGCTATTGCAATACACCTCAACTTTTTACAGGAAGCTATTCAGCCCGAGGGAAACGTAGATGCAAGCGGGTGTTTAGCTGCGATAACTGAGGTATGCGAGGCGATAAAGAAGCCCGTGATTGTAAAGGAGACGGGGGCCGGGATTAGTTATACTATGGCGAAGATGTTACACGGGTCAGGCGTATCTGCGATAGATGTAGGCGGTTTCGGCGGAACGAGTTTAGCTGCTGCTGAGATATACCGTGCGAGTGCGGAAGGAGATGATCTGGGTGAACATTTAGGCAATCTCTTCGGTTGGAATTGGGGCATCTCAACGGTGGAAAGTATTGTAGAGTGTCGTGCACTTCCTTTTACTATCCCTATAATCGCCACTGGTGGAATAAGAAATGGGCTTGATATTGCAAAGGGCATTGCTTTAGGTTCCGATATGTGTAGTGCTGCTTTACCGTTTCTGAAACCCGCAATGGAAAGCGGCAGCATAAAAGGTAGCGTAGACAAGGTAGTAGCGAAAATAACTGAATTTAGCGAGGAATTAAAGGTTGCAATGTTCTTAACGGGTTGTAAAAACACGATAGATCTAAAGGATGCAGAGCTAGTTATAACCGGTGAGACACGGGAGATAATGGAACAGCGGGGCGTTTTTGATCGTGTGAAGCGGAAGAAGAAGCATACTTAATATCGTAACAGCTCAAAAATTTTGGACTTGCTCGAAAATGTCTGAATTGGAAATATGGACTATTGGGACGAGTAACAGGAGCATAGAGGAATTCCTAAACTTGCTCGCGGCATATCGAATAGAGGCAGTAGTAGATGTGAGACGCTACCCTACGTCAAGGCACAAGCATTTCAAGCAGGAGAACCTAAAAGCGAGCTTGAATCAGTGCGGTATAGAATATCATCACGTTACAGAACTCGGCGGCTACCGGAAAGGGGGATATACGAAGTATATGAAGACCGGCGAATTTGGAATGGGGTTAGACTACGTTGAAACACTTGCAAGATCGAAACGAGTAGCGATCATGTGTGCGGAACGTTTATTCTCCAGTTGTCATCGTCGATTTATTGCAGATGTGCTCAAACTGCATGGCCTCACTGTGATACACATAATAGACCCTGGTCTGTGTTCTGAGCACAAAGGCAGAAAGCGGAACAAAAGGTTGGATGAGTTTTGATATAATATGCTCAGCCGGGGATTTGAACCCCGGTCGTGGGCTCGAGAGGCGTTAGAAAAGCGTATAGACTATTCTAAGGACAGGAAAAATTTTATCATATGGATGAAAGAGAGGTGTTCAATCGGACATACAGATGATATGGTTAAATACCTTGACAGGTATTTAACAACAAAGGTTTCAAATCCCCGGCAACTGTTTGAGCTAATTGGAACCGTGGAGAAAGGCAAAAGGCATTTCTGCATGGCAATTAGGGATTTGCTGAAATACTATGAGGCTTTCAGCCTGATGGATGAGGCAAGTTCAATCAGATATAGAAAGGTCGTTAAAATCCCTAAAACTAATATAGATAACTACATACCAGAGGATGAAAAAATCATGGAAAGCGCTTTTCGCAGTCTTCAACTACTTTACTCAACTTGGCTAACTGTTTTTCTCCAAATACTATCACGTCCATGCCTTTAGAGTATACTTTTAGCTCACATGACACTTCTTTCAAAGGGTATTCGTAAGTCTCCCCACCTTGGATTTCAAGAGTTACCTTGTTATCTTCCTTGTTAAGTTTAAGAGTAATCAAATTTTTTCCATCTGTAACCTTTATAGTTTTGTTGTCATTAGCTTTTTCAATTGTTGCTTTTCTTATCCAATTTATCTTTAGATCTTT
>JAUWVD010000074.1 GCA_030617585.1 Candidatus Methanophagales archaeon | reverse complement strand
GCATTCAAGAGTAAGAGGAGTATGGCGCGGTGTCTTGCAGATGAGCTAATAGCTGCTTCGCGTAATGCTAAGTGCCACTCGATAGGTAAGAAGGAGGAGAAAGAGCGGGTAGCAAGAGCGGCGAGGTAAAAGATATCCTTTTTATATAAGAAAGGAATATAGATATTCAGGTGATGTGGCAATGAAGCGACTTTTCTATTATAGAAAGCGATTTTTTGCGGCATCACGAAATAGGAAATAAAAAAAACGGAGGATTTGTAAGTTATGAGTGGAGAAAGAAGGGATATAAGTAGCCCCTTAAACGTTGGAGATAGCTACGACGTATCGATAGAGGATGTAGGAAGAGAAGGGGATGGAATAGCGCGTGTAGAAGGTTTTGTGGTCTTTGTGCCAAACACGAAGAAAGGCGATAATGTAAAAATAAGGATATCGAAAGTATCGAGGAGAGTTGGATTTGGAGAAGTAGTTACGGAGTGAAAGTCCCTTATGCTTCTAGGATATACTAGATCTCAAAGCTATGGATTTCCATAGTTTTCTCTCTTTTATTTTTTATTTATAATTATATAAACTGCATTTGCTTCTCATCAACAGCACCCAAATTTGAGATTCGAACGCCGATCAATCTTTTTTTCTTCGGTTTTGCATTGTTCAATTCAGTCATTAGTACATTTGCTGTTCTCTTGAGTGTGCTCAAATCACAATGGTATATCTTGAGCGTCTTAGCACGCGTAGCTATAGCGAAATCTTCAAACTTAACCTTTATCGAGATCGTTTTGAAAACAAATCCGGCGTCCGTCATCGCATTATAGACCTCTTCCGCCAACGCATCCACACACTTAGTTAATACAGAAGCGTCTCTCGTGTCATTAATGAACGTTCGCTCTCGACTCAACGACTTTCTCACCCATTTTTCTTCCACTTCGCTTTTGTCTATCCCGTTTGCAACCAGATGTAGTCTTTTGCCTGACTGACCAATAGCAGCCACGAGTTTTTGCACGTCACCGCTTGCAAGCTGACCTATTTGGTCGATACCCATCATACGTAAGATTTTATCCGTCTTTGGACCCACGCCCGGGATATTTTTCACATCTAATGGTGCTAAGAAAGCTTTTGCTTCTTCTACCACCGTTAGACCATCAGGCTTCACGAAATCCGATGCTATCTTCGCTATTGTTTTATTTGGAGCGATGCCAATAGAACACGTCAATCCTTCTTCCACCTGTATCGCTTTCTTTATCCGCTTCGCATGTTCTCGCGCATCGTTCCAATCCTCTACTTTTGTACTGACATCAAGAAACGCCTCGTCAATGCTTACTTGTTCCATTTTATCGGCGTATTTCCTCAGAATATTCATTATTTCGCCGGAGACATGTTTGTACAGCGGCATATTTACTGGTAGAAACTTAGCATCAGGGCAAAGCTTATATGCCTTTGAAAGTGCCATTGCAGAATGAACGCCATATTTCCGTGCCTCATAAGAGCATGTGCTCACAACGCCTCTTATCTTACTGTCTCCTTTTTCCCATTCAGGCGTAATTTTCCCGCCTACTATCACGGGTAACCCTTTCAGTTTCGGCTTCTCTCGCTCTTCAACAGACGAAAAGAAACTGTCCATGTCTACATGAAGTATTACTCTCACCCGTTTTATCACCTCTGTTATTACCTTATCTAAAACGCGTTACACCAATTTGTTCGCAGTACTCAGTAATAGGGCAGATGCTACACTTAGGACTTATCGGCGTGCATATCGTTTGACCATGCAAGACAAGAAGCTCATTAAGTACCTTCCAGTGCTGCTTTGCGAGTGCTTTTTGTAATGCAAATTCCGTCTGATATGGATCTTTAGTCGCTACGAGTCCCAGACGGTTTGATATACGGTGTACGTGAGTATCAACTGCGATTCCTGGCTTATTATACGCCATCGTGATAACGATATTCGCAGTTTTTCTGCCAACGCCCTTAAGTTTCAAGAGCTCTTCCAGCTCAGCAGGAACTTTTGAATCATAGTTTGCCACAAGAGTATAACTAATACCAAGGATTTGCTCTGCTTTTCGTCGGTAAAACCCAACGGGGTAAATCGCTCGTTCTATATCTTCTTTTTTGTGCTGTAACATATCAGCAGGTGTTTTTGCCAATGCAAACAGCCGCTTTGACGCCCTGGCAGTCACTTCATCCTTGGTTCTCAGACTCAAAAGGCATGAAATAAGGGTCAAATACGGGTCTCTTGTATTTGAAATAGCTCTCAACGCCGATATTTGGTCTTGATACCGTTCCTTGAGTATCTGCAAGACCTTTTCAATATCCATCTGCAAGTTCTCTCACCTTCCGGATATTTCTTATATCATCTCTTCGGTCATCAACAGGTGTTTCGAGGATCATCGGCAGATCCTTAATCCGCTCCTCGTTAATAATAACACGAAAACCATCTTCTCCAATATATCCAAGTCCAATATGCTCATGTCTGTCCAATCGCGAGTTCAGACCTGCCTTGGCATCATTTAAATGAATGAGTTTCAGATGTTCAAGGCCTATGACCTCATCAAAATGCAGCAATGTCGCGTTCAAACTTTTTCCCGTACGTAATTCGTAACCGGCAACGAAGGCGTGGCAGGTGTCAAAGCAGATTCCTAGCCGTTCCTTATGCTCTATATGAGCCATGATATGTCGTATATCCTCAAAGGTTCCGCCCATACTGTTCTTTGTCCCTGCGGTATTCTCCAGAAGTAGCATCACTGCATTATCTACTTCGCGGAATGCCTCGTTAACCGCATCTCCGATCCTCCGAAAACCCTCGGCTTTTCCATATCCGCGATGACTCCCCAGGTGAGTGACGAGGTAAGGGATATGTAAAGCGTCACACCGTCTCAATTCCACGATGAGCGCGGCAACTGACTTGTTATAAACTTCATCGACCGGTGCGGCGAGATTTGGTAGGTATGGCATATGGTCCACAGGCGGGTATATACCGGAATGGGCAACCTTCTCAATGAATCGCGTTATCTCTATCTCTGTAAGTTCCCGGACCTTCCACCCCCGGGGGTTGCACGAGAAGATCTGAAACGTATCACAACTCTTCTCTACTGCTCTGTCTACTGCCTTATCTATTGACCCTGCAATTGAGACATGAACGCCAACTTGAACCATTTTTCATTACTACTTTTGTATCTATTTATTCATCTTTTTTGAATTTGATTTAATGATGATTTCTTTTTAGAAAAAACCTTTACCAAAGAAACAGTATAAATACTTTATGTAGAATGGAAAGGGATAAAGCGAATATCATTGCAGTAGCGGGCAAAGGAGGCACGGGTAAAACGGTAATCGCATCGCTAATACTGAAATTCCTGGCTGATTATGGGGCGGAGAGAGCGCTTGCGATTGATGCGGACCCTGCAACTTGCCTCCCCAGCACGTTAGGTGTGAAAGTAAATAAGACGATAGGGGACGTAAGGGAAGAGATAGCATCGCCATCACAGGTATTTTTCTCCGAAGACATGCCCACAGATATGCTGATAGAATATAAGATAGACGAGATAATAGTGAACACACCTCAGTTCTCACTATTAGCCATGGGACGTTCTGAAGGCATTGGCTGCTATTGCCTGATAAATGACATGCTAAGGCATTTTATTGATAAGCTGTCTGCTCACTTCACTACGATATTAATAGATTGCGAAGCTGGGTTGGAGCATCTAAGCCGTAGAACGACAAGGGATGTAGATACAATGCTTGTGGTTAGCGATCCCACAAAAAGGGGTATTGATACCGCATTAGCCATAAAGAATCTTGCCGAGAAGTTGCATATTCACTTCCGGCATATATATCTCGTGCTGAATAAGGTTACCGAGGACGAGGTGGTGAGGACGGCATTGCTCGATATGGTTAAGGCTAGTGGGCTTACGCTTATAGGTACAGTTCCCGAAGATGAGAACATAAGGGCATATGATTTAGTAGGGACGCCAATAATAGAGCTGCCGGATGATTCTAAAGCGGTTGTTGCAGTGAAGGCGATATTTGAGAAGATTATAGACAAAAACAACGAGAGTGCACGTGAATAACAGGGGAGAAAAATGGTTTTAATCTGTTGAAGTGAAATAAGTAGTAGAAAATGCTAAATCAAACAGCTACTTTCTTGAGCGGAGTGGACATATACTACTTAGCAGCCTTCCTCAGTATTATAACGGTAATAATCGCAATCTTCACGTTTTTCCTTGCGATATTACCGTATGTAAAATCTAAAAAGGATTTCTCTGACCTATTCATCTACCGCAAAGTGAAGGAACTGCAACAAAGTGATTTCGCAATTCAACAGCCTTTAGATGTAAACGCAGAAGTATATAAAGGAAGGGCTAGTGACGAGGCGATAAAGAACTCGCTTAAGAACAATGAAAACGTTTTGGTTATAGGTATGCCAAAATCAGGGAAGACAAGAAGTATCTATCAGGCACTAAAAGCAGTTTTTCCTGATTTTTATGTGATTAAAGTGCCGCCCAAAGAAGTAGAACAAGTTCGTTTTCCTTTATTAAAGCGGAATTATTTAGTATTTTTTGACGATTTAAACAAATTTAGTGATGTGAATTTTGATTTTAATTCATTTTTGAAGAAGATTAAAGCGAAATCAAAGGACCTGATTGTCGTTTCAACGTGCAGGAGCGGCGATGAGTTTATATTACTAAATGATGAGACAAAGCAGTTTAAGAGTAGATTTACAACGGTTGTAAATCTTGATGAATACGAATTGAATAAAAGCGAGGGCGAAGAATTAGCAAGAGAAGCAGGAGTAACATGGAAGCCCGATCAATTTCTTGGAACGCCTGGGTCCGTGATCCTTGACATTGACGACATGAGAAACAGGTACATGAACTCAGGGGCTTATGAAAAATCTATTTTGAGGGCTTGCAAACTTTTAAAACACGCTAACATTTTTAGTTACGAGAAGGAGCTGATAAGAGCTATTTGCACTTCCATTTTTGAAACTGAAATCAATGAGTCTTCTTGGATTGATTCAATCACCCATCTTAGAGCGAATAATCTTGTTACAAGGTCTTCCATACCTAAAATTGATGTCTATGATCCCACACTAGAATTGGTGGTAAATGATTATGAGCCAGTAGATCATCTTGAAAGTCTATTAAGCCTTTTAATTAGGTTAGAGGATGCGGAAAGTCTATTTTATCTTGGAAATGCCTTTTACAGGGATAAAAAGTACGAAAATGGAGAAAAGAGCTATAAAGAGTGCTTACGGATTAGTCCAGAGTCGGTAGAAGCGCATTATAATCTTGGGATTTTGTTAGGTAATATGGGAAGGAAAGAGGATGCGGAGGTGGAATACCGAGAAGCGCTAAGGATTAACCCCGATTTCGCAGAAGTGCATAATAATCTTGCGATTTTGTTAGGTAATATGGGAAGGAAAGAGGATGCGGAGGTGGAATATCGAGATGCACTGAGGATTAACCCCAATTACGCAGAAGCACATGCAAATCTCGGCATCTTGTATTCAGAAACAGGAAGGAAAGAGGATGCAAAGAAGGAATTAGAAATCGCAAAACGATTATTTGATGAGCAGAGAAGAGATGCAGAGGTGAAGAAGGCAGAAGAGTTGTTAAACGCTTTAAAATAAAGAAGACAAATCAAATATAGACAGAGGCCCTTACTTTTTAGATAGCTTCTCTATCATAATACTCTTATCACAGTTGCTACATCACACCCGGTACGGCCTTCGCTCGAGTATAATGCTCGATTCCTGTTCCACCTCGCAGTAGGGGCACTTAAGCTTGTAGTTAAATTCATCCTCGCCTTTTCTCCGCCATAAAAACACTTCTCCACGCATTTCCCCGTTTTTGTCCTTCAATTTCCTTTTCGTAACGTATGCAAAATCAGCTATATCATTTATATCAAAGCTTTGGTGGTTCCATTTTTTGTCGTCTCCGCCTCAGTAACGAACACGCCATTGCAGTACTATACCTTTGTCCATCTTCTCGGCACTTAAAAGCTCCAGCTTTGCCATATCCGTAACAAAGCCCGTACCATCTACAAGCGTCGGAGCATGTTCGCCACCTATAATTATATTGCCAATATATATATAAATCTCATCAACGAGCCCCTGCGAAACCAGGGACCAGTTAAGCGTTGCACCGCCCTCCACCATTAATCTCTTCACACCACGATGCCAAAGTAAATCTAAAAGTTTCTTCAAGTCCACTTCTTCCCTGCCACAGACAATAATCTCCGCTTTCTCGCTTAATCTATCAACATCCGCTACTATCGCCCGTTTGGAAACGGCAATTATACGTTTGCCACTGCCCTTGTTCAGTATCTCGGCGTCAATTGGCGTTCTCGCACGGCTATCTACTACGATTCGTATTGGATTCTCATCCCTT
>JAUWVD010000140.1 GCA_030617585.1 Candidatus Methanophagales archaeon | reverse complement strand
CTGCCAGATCCTGGCAGACTTGATGACGATAAAGGAATATAAAGACCGATTAGCGGGTGTCAAGATAGCATGGATCGGAGATGGTAATAACGTCTGCAACTCGTTAATTGGCGGTGCTGCGATCATGGGTATGGACATGTCCGTTGCGTGTCCAAAGGGCTACGAGCCTGCTAAAGAGCTAGTATCGAAAGCGAAAAAATTGGGCGGTGACGTGCTCATAACGGAAAACGTAGAAGAAGCGGCTGATGATGCTGATGTGCTATACACCGATGTATGGGTATCTATGGGCGGCGAGGACGAGAGTGAGCAGATAATGAATGATTTAAAGATTTATCAAATAAATGAGGATCTGGTGCGTGTGGCTAAGGCGGATGTGATTGTAATGCACTGCATGCCTGTGCACATCGGAGAGGAGATAACAGAGGGTGTGATGAACTCTACGAATTCAGTGATATTCACGCAGGCGGAGAACCGGCTACATGCACAAAAGGCGTTGGTGTTGCAATTGATACAAGAAAGAATAATTTTTGATAATCGGACGCAGATGAACGCAGATAATCAGGATTTTGAATATAAGGTTTAATAGACGGATGAGATTATTTGATAATTTGAGGAAATAGTTTTCTGCGTAAATCTGCGTCCTAAATAGGTAGAAGTTATACTTTATATACAATATCAAATACCATATACCTTTTTAAAGACGTTACTTTATCATTTATCGGGGACGGGAAAAGAAAAAAATGGGTGAGACAGAAGCGAAGGCAGAATTCCCTTTCGACATAAACCCTATGTATGAGGGTGAGAGGGTAAGAAAATCAGGGATGTACGTGGAGTTAGGAGGAGTCAATAAGCCGGGCTTCGAGCTTGTTCTCTTTGAGCATGACCCTGCGAAGATAACTGATGGTGAGGTCACTCTAATAGGGCCGGATATAGAGGACATGGAAGAAGGCGGTCTGTACGCATATGCGATGATATATAGAGTATCAGGCGAAGAGCTAGAAAAGGACTTGGAGGCAGTAATAGAGCGGCGGGATCATGAGTATCAGGGTTATATCCAGGGCTATATGCATCTCAACCAGCGTGCAGAAATATGGGTGCGGATAAGCAAAGAGGCAGTGAAGAAGGGGCTGAAATCTCTGAAACAGATAGGAGAAGCGACTATATCGCTTTTTAAGGCAGAACTACCATTCATCGAGAAGATGGAGGCCACATATATAACCGATGAAGAAACGGTGATACAGAAATTAGAGGAAGCGAATCAGATATACGAAGCGAGAGATGTGCGATCGAGAGGGCTCCATGATGAGGATGTAGACGAATTTTATCAATGCTCGCTCTGTCAGTCATTTGCACCGACGAATGTATGTGTGGTGACGCCAGATAGGACCGCACTTTGTGGTGCGATGAGCTGGTTTGATTCGAGAGCAGCCGCGAGAGTTGACCCCGAGGGACCAAATGCATCTATACCAAAAGGAGAGTGCATAGATCCAATAGGGGGAGAATATACAGGCGTAAATGAAGCGGCGGTAAAGCTATCCAGTGGCGAATATGACTCGATAAAGCTGCATTCCTTCCTTGAGAAGCCGCATACGAGTTGCGGGTGTTTTGAAGTTGCGGGATTCTATATCCCAGAAGTAGATGGTATAGGCTGGGTACATAGGGGTTCGAAAGTTTCTGAGACTCCTATTGGCCTACCGTTCTCAACCGTTGCGGGTTCTGTAGGCGGTGGTAAGCAAGTAAGGGGGTTCCTTGGGATTGGTATACAATACTTCTACAGCCCCAAGTTCATCCAGTATGACGGCGGATGGCGTCGTGTAGTGTGGATGGCGTCAGATTTAAAGGAACGCGTGGGAGATGCTATTCCGGAAGAGATGAAAGAGTTGATAGCGACAGAGAATAACGCAAAAGACATAGAAGAGCTAAGTGAATTCTTGAAGAGCGTGAACCATCCGGTAGTTAATGGCGTAACGCGTGAAGTTGACGGTACAAGGATAACAGAAGGATGGACCAAGAAGGAGGAGGAAGTAGCTCCGGCGGCTGTTGTAGCAGCGGCTGTTCCTGTCGACGAGGGGCTTGCTCAGATACCGATGACGCAAGTTATGGCATCAGAAGCGCCATTAAAGTTGATATTTAAGGATGCAAACATTAGCATCGGAAAGCTAATAATAAAAAGGAAAGGGGAGAAGTAGAAAAGAAGAAGAGCAGCGTAAGGGTACTCCCATTCGCTCTTTAGTGCTCAGTTTCGTTAATTCCAATAACAGTTAGGGATAAATATGGCGGTAGATGTAGACGGTGTAATGGCACAGTACCAGGCCAAGATAAACGAGCGTTTGGGGTTGTTCTTTGACGAGCAGATAGAGGAAGCTTCTAAAATCTCTGACTATACACGAGACGTAGTAGCCAATATAAAAGAGTACACATTACGAGGTGGGAAAAGACTCAGGCCCATCTTCCTCATTTACGGTTATAAATGCCTCACAGAGGATGATAATATAGATGCGATTATAGAAGCGTCCATATCTATCGAATTGATGCAGAGCTATCTATTAATCCATGATGACATTATGGATGAAGACGAACTCCGGCGAGGAAAACCCACATTTCATATAGAGTATAAGAATATTTGTGCTGCTCTATTTGGGGAGGGAGAGGCGCGGAAATTCGGTGAGAATATGGCGATTCTAGCCGGCGATTTATTAGAGGCATATGGTATGGACGTATTAACAAATTCGCGTTTTAAAGAAGAATACGTAAAAAGGGCATTACAGAAATATACAGAAATAGTGAAAAACGTTGGTTATGGCCAAATTTTGGACATAATGTCAGAGAAGAAGAAGGACATAACAGAGGCGGAAATTCTACTGATACATAAACTAAAGACCGCGAGTTACACAATAGAAAACCCGCTTCAAATTGGTGCGATATTAGCAGGTGCCGTGGAAGCGGATTTAGCGGTTATGAGCAACTATGGTCTGCCCTTAGGTTTAGCATTCCAAATTCAGGATGATATATTGGGTTTATTTGGCACAGAAGAAAAAATAGGTAAGCCCGTTGGCTCGGATATACGGGAAGGGAAGAAGACACTATTGATTCTCCATGCTCTGAGTAATTGTAGCGAAAAAGAGAAGGGTATTATTACAAGCGCAATGGGTAATGCAGATGTTACAATGGCGGAGATTGATACCATCAGGGATATTGTGCGAGAAACCGGCTCGCGTGATTATTCAAAACGATTAGTTGGCGAGAAGATCAAAGAGGCTATCCATGCTATCGAAGGGTCGAATTTTAGGGCGGAAGCAAAAGAATTTCTCGTAAAGATAGCGGATTTTGTAGGTGTAAGGGATTTTTAACAGGGGGGTTTGGGATGCGATTGGTCATAGGAATAACAGGCGCAAGTGGCGCAATATACGCAAAGCGGCTATTGGAAGTGCTAAAAGCTAAAAAAGTGGAGGTCGATTTGGTAATAACGCCAGCGGGGGATTATACCATAAACTATGAACTGGGAGTTACCAGCGAAGAGTTATGTACCCTTGCAACAGAATGCTGGGACAATTCAGACACTGCTGCGGATATTGCCAGCGGATCTCAATTAAGAGACGGTATGGTAATAGTACCATGCACAATGGATGTAGTAGCAAAGATGGCTCATGGTATCTCGGATACTCTGCTTTTACGTTCTTTTGATGTGATGCTGAAAGAAAATAGGCGGATACTTATCGTTCCCAGGGAGACACCCTTGAATGAGAACCATCTCGAGAATTTATTACGGCTAAAGCGAATGGGCGTGATTGTATTACC
>JAUWVD010000174.1 GCA_030617585.1 Candidatus Methanophagales archaeon | reverse complement strand
AGATAGCTAAAACAGCCCGTTCCTACCGCATCGTTCGCAAATAGCGCGTCTTTATGATCCTCTACCCAGGACTTCAATTCTTCTGCTGCCATGTTACTCTTTTCAGTTAGATATATACGAATATAAACATGTTCTTTTGTGTTCATACACTATGACTGACATAACCGATCCTGAGAAAAACTACCGTATCGGGCATTTCATATGCGCAATACCGATTTTAAATGTTTCCGCAACAGATACAACTTATTCAAGAGTCACAAAGATTGTGCCAAAAATACGATTCATGCTACACAATCCCCACCTACCACTTTTGCACTAGCTTCCCCTTTTATTTGCGCTATAACTTCCATCAATTCGTCCATCTTCGCCGTACTACCTTCAGCGCAGATAAGGACACTGCCTTCACCACCATTCACACCGCCTGCAGCTATCGGAAATGCCGCATCCGCACCTAATATCTTCAGCGCTTCAACCTCTGTGATCACCGTACCATGCACGGGCATCAAGCCCACTGGCTTACCCACCGATTTGTAAAATCTACCCTTACCCACTCGTTTCGCAGCTTCGGTAATAGAATAGGGTATTGTTTTCTCGATACCAACGGGAATGATAAAATTCACGCCTCTCGCCATAACAGTACCAAGCGCAGCCCCTATCGTGCCACCGGTGGCATGTGCCATGAGTATCCCTGCGGTCTTAGTAGCATCCAACGCATTTGCACCCTTTATAAACACGTCTTCTGCTGATAACACCTCAATAGCCTTCTCTATACATTCATCACTTATTTTCCCGTCAGTTATAAGCACCTCTTTTTCTCTATCCGCTTTTGGAACTATACAAGTACCTTCAGAAGTTATGACACCTGCTGCGTATCTCTGCTTATCTATTTCCCTTTCCGAGCCAGACAAGGCATTCAAAATCTCCTCGGCCACATAAGCGTTTGTGGTCCCCAGCGTTATTATAATGGTACCGTGCTTCAACGCCAGTTGCACTTCTTCCAGATTCGTTATACCCTTTGCAATCAATCGCTTTGACTCTGAAGGCGTAAGAGTTATCAAGATTTTTTCCGGTGCCATATATCTCTTATTCCCCTTTATGACTTGGATGATACTTCTTTATTATATGCTCGTCAATCCTTTTGAGTTCTCCTTCAGGCAGCGTTGCTAGCAAATCCCAACCAAGATCCAACGTATCTTCGATACTTCTATCCTCGTTTTTGCCCTGTGTAACAAACCGCTTCTCAAATTCATCGGCAAATTCCAGATATTTCCTATCCCTGCTCGTAAGCGCTTCCTCTCCTACTACCGCAACCAAATCACGCATGTCCCGCCCTTCTGCATAACCCGCATAAAGCTGATTGGATACACCCGAATGGTCCTCCCGCGTCCTTTCCGGTCCTATACCTTCGTTCATTAATCTCGAAAGTGAAGGTAAAACGTCCACCGGTGGGAATATGCCCCTCCTATGTAGGTCTCGAGAAAGCACGAACTGACCCTCAGTAATATATCCCGTAAGGTCAGGTATAGGATGCGTTATGTCATCATCCGGCATACTCAGTATGGGTATTTGTGTGATCGTACCATTTCGCCCTTTTATTCTGCCTGCACGCTCGTAATTCATTGAGAGGTCGGTGTACATGTACCCTGGATATCCCCTTCTTCCCGGTACTTCTTCTCGTGCCGCTGCTATTTCTCGTAGCGCCTCACAGTAGTTTGTCATATCCGTAAGAATAACGAGGATATGCATATCATATTCGTATGCGAGGAACTCAGCAGTTGTCAATGCCATTCTCGGCGTTATCACTCGCTCGATCGCAGGATCATCAGCCAGATTGAGGAAGGCTACTATACGCTCGATTGCGCCTGTGCGTTCGAAATCGTGCATGAAGAATGAAGCTTCCTCATGGGTGATGCCCATTGCGGCAAACACAACGGAGAACGGCTCCCCGGAGGCCAATACCTTTGCCTGTCTCGCTATTTGTGCAGCAAGAGCATTGTGCGGCATTCCAGCACCGGAGAATATCGGTAACTTCTGCCCTCTTACCAGCGTGTTCATCCCGTCAATAGTGGAAATGCCAGTTTGAATGAATTCACGAGGATAATCCCGCGCTGTGGGGTTTATCGCCTCGCCAGTAATAGAAAGCCTATCTTCTGGTATTACCTCAGGACCACCATCAATGGGTCTGCCCAGACCATCAAAAAAGCGACCCACCATATCTTGTGCAACACTTACCCGCATTATATCGCCGGTGAACCTTACCCTTGTCTTTGCCGTATCTATTCCCGAAGTGCCCTCGAAGACCTGAATCACAGCGAGTCCTTTTCTCGCTTCTAAGACCTGCCCCATCTTCTCTTCGCCACTCGGTGTAACTATCTTTACAACCTCGCCATACGCAACACCCTCTACGCCTTCTACCACAATTAAAGGACCGGCTGCCTCTCTTATTGTTGTATATTCACGTGCCGATATATCTACCGCCATTTCTTTTCACCCCTTTTTATTATGCTGATTCTGCCTCCTTCCTCTTTAATGCTTCGAATTCATCTTTCATCTCTTTACCCATCTCATCGTATCGCTTCTTAAACTCTTCACTTGGCACATACTTCATTCTCGCCATGGCATCTTTTATCCCCATACCCTCGATTTTACCTATACTTACACCATAGTCGATCGTTTCACTCGCAAGGTCATACCACTGCAGAATGATTCTTGCCATTAGATACTGCTTCTCCAAAGAGCAGTAGGAGTCCACGTCATGGTAAGCGTTCTGTTGCAAGAAATCCTCGCGTATCATACGAGCTACTTCTAAGGTGCCTCGTTCACGTGCCGGAAGTGCATCCGCGCCAACAAGCTGGACTATCTCTTGCAGCTCCGCCTCCTTCTGCAATATTGACATCATCTCGTCCCTCTGTTCCGTGAAGTCAGGAGTAGCAGGTTTGTTAAACCATTCAGTG
>JAUWVD010000126.1 GCA_030617585.1 Candidatus Methanophagales archaeon | reverse complement strand
TATAACGCCTATTAAAACCATCAAGCCATTGTACCTGGTTGCGAACAATCCCGCGGCAATTTGTGTCTTATCCCCCCATTCTGAAACGAAAACCAGGATAAAACCGGAATAAAACGGATTTTCGAAATAGTATTTGCTCTTTGTTACTTCCATTTTGTTTCTAAAGAACAACATTAATAACCCAAAAATTATGAAAACTGCAGCCGAAAGTATTTTTATTAAACCCCCGGGTATGAGATGTGTAATCTCCTCTCCCGCTAAAATCGCTATTCCATCTACTATAAAAAACGCCAGTATCGTACCGAGAAATAAATACATATGTTTTTCGGTTTTTGAAGCTAAGAGCAGGATGGATAGTTGCGTTTTATCACCGAATTCCGCTAAACCCACTACAATCAAGGGAATTAATAGGTCTGGTAGCATTTTTGTTTGTTTGTATATGGAGTTCAAGTTATATCTTCATAAATTAAAAAGTACGGAGTTCCGGAGTGATGGCGATATTATCGTTGCAGCAATCGGGAAGAATTCATACAAGGACGGTAAATTGAGAATTAACAAAATCGCATTGCTTAAAGAAATTGACAATTCTGATTTGAGTTTACCCATTATACTCCGTACTAAAGACCTTTTTAATATGCTCCGCTATTTTATCTCCTACGTTCTCAACCTCCATCAATTCCTCCTTTGAAGCAGCCATAATGCGCTCAATTGTCTTAAATTTAACCAATAAGTTCCTTGTCGTCATAATACCAATATTGGATAATGCAGACACGAGATATTCTTGCTGCTCTTTCAACGATGCCGTGGGTTTCTTACCATGAGGATTCACCTCCGTCTTGTTCGGCATTTGCTCCCGTTTTGCTATAACATAGATTAACGATGCAGTGTCTGCTACATCCCGCGTTTGTATTATGGGGACGGCGTAATCAAGAGCTATAGAAGCCATTACAGCCCTTACCACATTTGGATGCACATTCCTCTGTCCATAGATTGAGTTACCCTCGATGACGAGCAAGGGCTTCTCGTACTCGTTCTTCATCCGATGAATCTGCTCGAACAAGTTCCGCCGCTTATTTATCAGTGTATCCAGGAAATCCGTTACCGTTTTACGCTCTATGCAAACCTTATCAGAAACAATGTAGTCGCCAATCTCCAAATTCTGCAATTTCAGGTCCACACCCGCTTTCTGCAGAAACCGCGCTATCCCTGCCCGCGTCTCTCTCGGATCCACAAAGATGGTTAATTTCAGCTCGTCTTCAAAGTCGGTTATTCTGCTCTGATCTTCGTCTTCCTTATTTTCCGTTTTGTTTTGGTCCGTTTCTGTCGCTGTTGATTCCGCTTTTATCACTGTTGATTCTGTTTTTGTCACTGCCTTTTCTGTTTCTATCTCGATCATCCGCATCTCGCTTATCCTTTTTCGCATCTCGCGCTCTTTGCTCCTGCTTAGCCAGTAATAAGCTTCGTCCTTCGTACCTTTTGCAATAAGCACTATAACCTTTCCTACTTTCTTCCTCGCAGTTCGCCCTTTACGTTGGATACTCCGTATCGCAGACGGAATGGGCTCGTAGAAGATTACGAGGTCGGTTGCAGGGATGTCAAGTCCCTCCTCCGCCACGGAAGTAGCAACTAAGACGTTGTAATCGCCCGCTTTAAATTTAGTTATTATCTCCACCTGCTCCTTTTGCTTCAAGCCTTTATCCTCTGCCTTTGTCGCCTGCCCGATGAACTTAACAGCTCTTATCCCTTCTTCTTCTGAGTTCCGATCCTGCAAACCGGATATGATCATCTCCGCGGTATCACGATAATTGGTAAAAACTATTATCCTTGTGTTTGGATTAACTCGAAACTCATCCTGCAGTATCTGTATCACTGCATTCAGCTTTGGATGCTCTCCTTCGTATGATGCTGCCATGCTCATTGCATCCACAAATCTGTCATCCTTTAACAACCTCTTCGCAGCTTTACTCCCCTCCTTTGAAAGTGCTTCGTTCTTCAATCGCCCAAAATATCTATTTACTGCGAAAATGCCCTGCGTCTCTATCAAATCAATCGCATGCTTTATCTTTAACACCTCGGCTTGCAGCGACAGCGCCTTGTATAAGTCCGCATGTTTCTGACTCGCCAATTGCACTGTTATTATCTCCCTTAATTCCAAAAGCTCTTTCTTTGTTACATCCTTGCCCCTTCTCTTCCTTATAAAGCCCAGCTTTTGTAATTCGCCTATTCGCTCATCTAATACGGCATCTAATAGCCGCTTCTGTTTCTTTATCGCTACGGGAACGTCTAGAGTGCGCCATTCAATCTCCTTTTTGTGTATGTATGGTGCTACGTCTGTGTCGTATTCTGTCCTGCTTTCTACCTTCTTTACACCCAAGGAAATGCAAATTCCCTTTATCTTCTCCTTATCACTACCCGGAGATGCGGTCATTCCCAATACCAATGGCGCTATCGCTTGTTCCACATACTTCTCCGCTATGTACACATACGAGTAGTTCCCCACTGCACGATGGCATTCATCGAATATTATCAAAGAAACGGCACTGAGGTTTATTCTATTGCTCAGCAAATCGTTTTCTATTATCTGCGGTGTGGATACGATTATTTTTGCATCATCCCATAATTTCGCGCGCTTATCTGCCAATACATTGCCTGTGAACATTTGTATAATCGAGGGATCAATGTTCAGCACATCGTTTAAAAACGCTGAATGCTGCTCAACTAGCGGTCTGGTCGGAGCCAGGAACAGTACTTTACCTTTTGCCAACCGGTTAATTAGAACAAATAGGGCTATGGTCGTCTTGCCCAAGCCGGTAGGCAAAACAACCATTAACGATTCCTTCCTTGCCTCTCTCGCAATAGCTATTTGGTATCTCCTTCGCTCTACTACTCCCTCTTTCAAAAGTGGATGCGATATGTATTCGGGTGTATGATTTGTGGACATGCAAGTAAATATAATGATGCGATAAATAAATAAGTAGGTAAGTGCTCAATATCCTCTGGACTCATAAATCCTAGACACCTAATACAAAACAAAATTTCAATCACCTTTTTCCACCAACCCATCCTTCATATAAATAACCCTATCTACATATTTCTTATGCCAATCTTCGTGTGTGCTAATCACTATGGTTTGATTTTAACTATAGCTCCTTCCTTTCACCCCGCATCATAGCTGGCATGTACACATTCTCCACCGCGGTAAGTTCTGGCGAAATTGCATATTCCTGAAATACATAACCCAAATGGTTTAATACATCACCAAATAATCGCAACGAATAGCGATACCGTTATCAAACTCAAAAAAGGATGGATCTTGAATTTAGCAGTCATAATCAAGATGAGAATCAAAGCGAGAAGGAATATGAGTATTAGGTTCATGTCTAACTCCTGTCACGTATTTATAGAATATGTATTTATTTTTGAGGGGTTTTAATTTGCCTTCACAATCATCGTCAGATTCAAATCATTATTCACTATCTTCTCATATTCCCCTTTTATATGCGGCTTTATCTTCTCCAGATCCCATACCCCTGATATTATCTCCCCTATCAACTCACCA
The DNA here is from genome assembly GCA_030617585.1 of Candidatus Methanophagales archaeon. GTDB lineage: Archaea > Halobacteriota > Syntropharchaeia > Alkanophagales > Methanospirareceae > Methanophaga. Next base: position 761 of record JAUWVD010000126.1, on the reverse strand, counting down.
TCATCAAAAACTCTCACCACGCTGTCTCTCTCTGAGACCACTACTGCAACGGCATCGGTTTCTTTTGAGATGGAGGCGGCAGCCATGTGCCTAGTGCCAAAACCCATTGGGAGGTCTACATTTCTGGATTCTATATGCCTTGCTGCGGAAAGGACATAGCCATCCTTGCTGATGACAAAAGCGCCGTCCAGCTTTGCTAGTTCTTTCATTGTTCCCTGGATGTTTGCATCCCTTATGTCTTTTACCTCCTTTGGGTAGTTAGCAACTGGGTCTAAGATTAGTGGCCTTGATCTCTTTAATACTTCTTCTTCATCTCCAACCACAAATAGTGCTCCCATCCTCCTCGTCTGGTCTACACTCTGTCGTACTATTCCCACTGCTATTTCTATCACCGTTTCTAACACCTCGGAGTTGCATCCCCTCTCTTCACTACAAATTCTCTCCGCCATTTTATTCTATTCCCATATAATGTATAATGTTTCTTTGGTAAAGCTTTCTTTATAAGATCATAGAGGATGTCTAGAATGAAAAATCGCGGATCTTTTGATAACGCATTTAAGAAAGGATTTGTAAAGGCGTATTCTCCTTCACATATCACCGGCTTCTTTGAGATCTGTGATAATAAAAATCCATTGTATAAAGGCTCTGTTGGCTGTGGCCTTGTATTAGACTCAGGTTGCGTAACTGACGTTTCGCTCACTAACCAGGTAAAGATAGAGATAAACGGTATAGAAGAAGATGCGAATACCAGCAAATATGTT
>JAUWVD010000060.1 GCA_030617585.1 Candidatus Methanophagales archaeon | reverse complement strand
TTAGAGTAAATCTATATAAAAAGTGTGGATGAGGTAAGATATTAAAAAGAGGATAATAGAAAAAGTTGAGACGGTGGTTGAGCGAATAGAGTTCATCGACGGGCATCTATCGGATGGGCTAGTTTGGGATTGAATATTGCGGAAAGCGATTTATAAAGAATTTCGAGAAGCTGTGGATGCTGCCTCAGATGTATGTGCAATGGTTAGAAGATGGCGGAATTCATCGGCAAAAGACGATTACAGCAATATTGACTTTTTAGTAATCAGATATTGATATATGCGTGATACCAAAGGGCGGCATAGAATTAAAGGAATTATACGATCGGATTTTGTATGTTTCCGCAGATGAACGATACGACATCACAGTGTTCAATGAGATACCCTGGTATCTGAGGGGTGAAATTCTGGAGCATAACGAGGTTATTTAAATTGATAGATTGCAAACATCATGTAAAAAGAAACATTCATGAACTCGGGTTTTTTTCGTTTTGCTATACGCTTTTTTGTTTTCACTACTACACGGCCTTTTTTTCCGCCACACCCTCGAGGATATTTTTCTCCATCATTGTGAAACTCTTTATCTTCTCTATGAACTTCTTCTTCATTTTACCGACCAATGCATGTTCAAGCACATTCTCTATTGTCGCAACAGGTATTATCTTCACCTTATCCTTATATCGATCCTCGATGAGCACGTCATTCAGGTTTGACTGGGGTATCAAAACATCTTTAATACCCGCTTGTGCTGCCGCTTCCACCTTTGCCGTTACTCCGCCTACAGGTAGAACATCACCCCGCACGGACAAAGAACCTGTCATCGCCACACTCTGGTCCACGGGGATATTCTCCAGGGCAGATATAACCGCGGTAGCAATTGATACACTGGCCGAATCACCTTCTACTCCTTCGTGTGTGCCTACAAATTGGATATGTATATCTTTACGTGATAGGTCCTTCCCGGTGATTTTTTTGAATACCGCAGAGACATTTTGTACCGCTTCCTGTGCTATCTCCTGCAATCTACCAGTTGCTATTACCCGCCCTTCATCTCGCGATTGCGCGGGCGTAACCTGTGCGATTATCGGGAGCATAACTCCGGAATCACCCATTACTGCAAGTCCATTCACCCGTCCTACCTCAACCCCTTCTGTTTTGAATAATTGATAATCCTTCTTCTGTTCAAGATACTCATCAGCCAACTGCTGCTCGACCGACTTTGCCATTGCTTTTGCTTTTATCACATGCTCGCCAGTAGTATATTTAGCGTCTTCTGCATGCGCTATATCACCTGCTACTCGCACCAATCCGCCGAGGTCACGTAAAATGAGAGTAAGGTGACCTTTTCTGCCGGATCTTCTCCGCGCTTCTCTTATTACCTCTTTCACACCACTCGTATCAAAATGAGGTATCTTTTTGTCTTTCTTTACCTCTTGAGCGATGAATCTGATAAGCTTCTTTCTATTCTCTACCGTATCGTCCATCGAATCTTTCATGTATATCTCATAGCCATAGCCTTTTATTCGAGAACGTAGTGCAGGATGCATACCTGCTACGGCATCCAGATTACCGGCAGCGACCATAACGAAATCACAGGGTACCGGGTCTGTCTTTACCATGGCCCCGGCACTTCTCTCCGATTGACCGGTTATGGCATATTCCTTCTCCTGCATAGCAGTGAGCAGATTTTGCTGCGCTTCTGCCCGCAGCGTATTTATTTCATCAATGAAAAGAACGCCTTTATGCGCCCTGTGGATAGCGCCCGCTTCTACTCTATCATGTGCGGGTGTCTCTAATCCACCTGATTGATATGGATCATGTCGAACATCGCCGAGTAAAGCTCCTGAATGAGATCCTGTTGCGTCCACGAAGGGTGCAGTCTCATGGCCTGCATTGCTAACAAGTAATTTCGGCATCATCGCCTCTTCTTTCGGCATCATCCATCTAAAGACTAAAAGAACAACAGCAGCGGCAATTATTGACCAAAAAATATACTCTATCTTGATTTCACCGCCCTGGAACGCATAAATAACGCCCATACCCATGATGAGGAAGAAAGTGAACATAAGGAACGTATTGCGCATCTGAATGCGTTTCCGCACTTCTTGCTTCTGTGCATCTACTATCTCTTTCCCCTTACCGCGGGGAACAACTCTTATCTTCGGATTATTTTTATCTTCGGCATTAGGATACGTCAATGTATCTTGCAATTCCTCCTTTGGCAGTAATTCAGCCATACTACTTCCAAGCATTGACTTGCCTGTGCCCGGCGTGCCTATCAGCATCACATGTCTACTCTGCTTAGCTGCCTTCTTTATCACTTCCACGCCGCGTTCCTGCCCGATTACCTGATCTATCAGTAACTTCGGAACTTCTATGCCCTCTGTTGTCTTTAGATCTACCCCGGCTAACAGGTCGGCCTCAACTTGCCCATCCTTATCTACTTCTGATTCGGTCATCGCTTTCCTTTTTCACCTCCCACTTAGTTTATGTTACTCATATGATAAAAAGGTTATAACCTTTCATTGTACATAATAATGTATACTTTATTTCTTTGGTAAAGCTTTTAAAACTTTTTGAAAGGAAGGTTTTTAGGATCCCATCTCAAAGACATCATGTATTGCTTGCGCTGCTTTATATGCTTCCTCCTTCTGTACCACAAAAGAAATATTGAATTCCGAACTGCCCTGAGAAATCATTTTCACACTTATTCCTTCATTACCAAGAGCGGAGAAGACTTTACCTGCGACTCCTATTGTTCCTGCCATACCCACGCCAACAACACCTACTGTACAAACGTTGCTATTGTATGATATGTCCCTGATTACCGTGTCAACTGCGTGTATACTTTGTATAGCATCAATAGCTCGTTCCAATTGTGCGCTATCAATAACAAGAGATAATGTCCTTTCAGAGGAGCCATGACTTATCATGATGATGTCTACATTTCTAGCCGCCAGGACAGAAAATATACGGGATGCAACGTCCGATATACTTCTGATACCAGTTCCCGCGATATTGACAATTGAGGTGTTTTCAATAAGCGTAATAGCTTTAGCGGCCTTTTTGGTCTTCTCTTGCCCCTCTCCAATAAGTGTGCCTTCGTCATCGGGGTTGAGCAAATTTTTCACCCGAATCGGGATCTTTTTTTCCATTACGGGCTCTATTGCCCTAGGATGGAGTACAGCAGCACCGAAATAGGATAATTCCATTGCCTCTATGTATGATATATAGGGTATCTTTCTCGCATTCTTTATCCGTTTGGGGTCTGCACTCATTATACCATCGGTATCCTTCCAGAGCCATATCTCATCGGCATCTATCGCCGCCCCTATTATAGTGGCGGTATAGTCCGAGCCACCCCGTCCAAGAGTTGTTATCTTCCCATCTTTCGTTTCACCGGTAAATCCACACACAACAGGTATCTTATCACCTAACAAAGGCATAATTCGCGCTCTTACCTCTTGCTCTATACCTCCCATCAATTGCGCACTACCATATTCTGCATTTGTTATTATCCCGATGTCACCGCCTGTAAAGTGCACTGCATCTATACCTGCTGATTGTATCGCGCCAGCCAGTATGGGTGCAGCCAATCGTTCGCCGAAAGAGCCGATGTAGTCAAGAGATCTCAATGTTAATTCACCTAAAAGACAGATACCAATCAAAGCTTTCTCCATTTCCGCGATTCTTTCTTTTATTTCGCCCTTCACTTTTTTTAATACCTGTGTGTCACATATCGCCACAGAAGCCACCATATTATGCTTTTTTCGTAATTCCCCTACGAACTCCTTCACCTTTTCCACTTTTCCTTCTTCTGCTATCCTATTCGCCTGCTCATAGATTGTATCAGTGACAGCATAAATCGCAGAGGTCACAACGACAATCTCCATATTTTCTGCCGCTTCTTTGGATTGCATCACCAAATTTGCCGCTGTCTTTATCTTTTCGCCATTTGCGATTGCAGTACCACCGAATTTCATCACTATTCTCATTCTCTTCTCACGTCCCACTTCTCACATCTATTTATCTTCAATTCACAAATACAATTCTGAAATATCAATAAATTTATATGAGGAGATTAATGCTTACATAAAATCTAATACTATTAAAATTTAATTCATATAGTGAATGAGACGAGGTAAGAATGTAAAATGGCAGGACAATTAGGTGGAATACCTATATTAGTGTTGAAGGCAGGAAGTGAACGTACAAAAGGTAGAGATGCGCAGGCCGCGAATATAAATGCAGCGAAAGCAGTTGGCGATGCTGTTCGCACCACGTTGGGCCCAAAAGGGATGGATAAACTGCTTGTGGATTCTCTTGGTGACGTGGTCATAACAAACGACGGTGTGACGATCCTCAAGGAGATGGACATAGATAGTCCAGCAGCGAAGATGATGGTGGAAGTAGCGAAAACAGTAGATGACGTGGCTGGTGACGGCACGACCTCTTCTGTGGTTATTGGTGGAGAACTGCTAAAGAAGGCAGAGGAACTACTGGAACTGGGGCTACATCCAACGGTAATCACATTAGGATACCGGCTCGCGGCTGAGAAGGCGAAGAAGGTGCTGGATGAAATCGGAAAAGGTATAGATATAGAAGATGTGGGAGAACTGAAGAAGATAGCAGAGACAGCGATAACAGGAAAAGCCGCTGATTCTTCTCGCGATTTCCTCGCGGATATTGCGATTAATGCCGATAAGGCAGTAGCAGAAGAAGTTTCTAAAGGTAAAATAGTGGTTGATGTAGATAACATAAACGTAGAGAAGAAAGTCGGGGGTAGAATTAGCGAGGCCGAGTTAGTGCAGGGGATGGCAATAGACAAAGAGATTGTGCATCCGGGTATGCCAACGAAGATAGAAGACGCGAAAATAGCATTGATTAACGCATCACTTGAAGTGAAGAAGACAGAAATAGGTGCAGAGATAAAGATACAGTCTTCAGACCAGTTGAAAAGTTTCCTCGCGGAAGAGGAGCGGATGTTGCACCAGATGGCGGAGCGGATAAAAGAAAGCGGTGCAAATGTCGTGATATGTCAGAAAGGGATAGACGACATGGTGCAGCATTATCTCGCGAAGGAAGGGATTGCTGCAGTGAGAAGAGCGAAGAAAAGCGATATGGAAAAACTGGAACTGGCAACTGGCGGTAAGGTAGTGAATGCCGTAGATGTGCTAACTGAGGCGGATTTAGGCTATGCGGGATTGGTAGAGGAGCGGAAGATATCAGGCTCTAAGATGCTGTTCATAGAGCAATGCAAGAACCCTCATGCGGTCTCCATTGTAGTACGGGGCGGGACAGAACAGGTGGTAGATGAAGTTGACCGGTCGTTAAATGATACGCTTCGTGTCGTGGGCTGCATAATAGAGGACGGCAAAGCAGTTGCGGGTGGCGGCGCGGTGGAGACGGAGTTAGCGTTGAGAGTAAGGGAATACAGCGCGTCACTAAAAGGACGAGAGCAATTAGCGGTTGAGAAATTCGCAGAGGCATTAGAGATAATACCGCGTACATTAGCGGAAAATTCGGGGCTCGATCCGATAGATAAGCTGGTAGAGCTGAAAGCAGCACATGAGCGTGGTGAAAAAACCGCGGGCCTGGACGTTTATACCGGTGAAGTCGTAGATATGTGGCAACGGGGTGTGATAGAGCCGCTAAGATTGAAGAAACAGGTAATGGACTCTGCAGTAGAGGCGGCAGTAATGATTCTCAAGATAGACGATGTGATCGCATCGAGTAGAGAAGCGCCTCAAGCACCTCCTCCTGGTGCGGGTGGTGGTATGCCGGGCGGTATGATGCCATACTGATTTTTTTTATTTTTTATTGTAGATAAAGTATATTTTTTGCCACCGAGAGCACCGAGTATTTTCCCTCTGTGTGCTCTGTGGCCAGCTATCCTTTTTGATTTTGTTACAGGCTCCGCACCTATTTACGTGCGGGGTTTGTGACATAGTTTTACGTAATTCAAGAATTCGCGAAAAATCATGATGTGATTATTCCGCTGGATGTTCACAACCACAACACAAGCGAGGACTTCACAACGATTCAAGCGGCTATTGATGCTTTTAATACTACCAATGGGCATACAATTATGGTTGATCCCGGAACGTATAAAGAAAATGTGAAAGTGTAACTACTTCAATAACACAAACAACGCTTACGATGACGGAAACAACACCTGGCACATCGCAAAAACCGATGGAACGAACATCATTGGTGGTTCATGCATAGGCGGTAACTACTGGTAAGATTATACGGGCGAGGATTCGGATGCTGATGGGCTTGGGGATACGCAGCTCCCATACGATTCTTCTGGCGACATACAAAATGGTGGCGATTGGCTACCGCTTGTAAAACCATCTGCACCCTGAGACACAGGCGCAGGCACCCAGTATCATGGGCGCACATGAAGGCAAAATCATACCAAACAAAACGAGAATGAAATAGATAAAGGGTATTCCCTTTTTTTTCTTTGTATTTCTATTTGCCGTACCTCTGTCAGCATTTCTTCCACACACAAAAAAAGAACTCACCCCTTTTGCGATATTTCACTTCTCCCTATAATTCCCCATCCGGTATTCCGCCTTATAAGGATCATAAACAGTATTATTCTGATAATCAACGGCTAAATGAATAGCCCAATAGCCATAGCGCCCTTCCTCAAGCAGGACCTTTATCGTTTTTGTATTATGATAGCTCCACGTGTTTGAGAACTCTTCAAAACGGTATAATTCCCATAGCGGGTCAATTATAGCCCAATTAGATAAAACGCTCCAGTTACCACCGGTATATATCATTCCGTACGAGTGGGCGTTAGAAGTGCCCCATGCTATCGTCTTCGGTCCCAAACTTTTGTACGCCAACCGGCAGAGATCGCGTGC
>JAUWVD010000175.1 GCA_030617585.1 Candidatus Methanophagales archaeon | reverse complement strand
GACGCTACAACGACACGCGCTTCCACTGTCAATATCTCGATCCCTACCAGTGACACTCTTGCCCACAGGTCCACAACAATTCCCTTATCCAATATCCTATCCAATACTTCTGCCAGACTTGATACATCCGGCGATTGTGTTACCATTTTTCTTTTACCTCAATCAATATCTAAGGTAAAGGTTGTCCATAAGGATTTCGATTATGACAAGATTTGATATAAAAAGAAAGCGTTACCAAAGAGATATTACCCTATTTATTATACATTACTAATGAAGGTAGACATAGACGATGAAAGCGAAGGAAATAGTGATAAAGGAGAAGATACACGATTATTACCTGTTTAGAAAAAACATGCCACCTACATTTTTAGACCATTTGTGAGACGTGTTTCCACTTTAAGTAACTCTTTCATGCCAATTTCTCCCAAAAAGTCAGTTATCTCCTTTGTTACATTGAGGTACCACGTCTTTGTTTCATTACCAAACGTAACCTCCACCCGTTCCACCCTGCTAAGGGCATGCAACAGTGTATCCGCACTTTCCCACGAATCATCCTTGCCCGAAGCTTCTTTCAACTTCCATTGAAGCACGGATAGTAACCGATACGCCAGCATGCACACGAACAAATAGGCCATTACCCGATGTTCGAGTCGATGACGCACCGGCTCAACCTCCTCCTGCGTCTTCAAGATACGAAATACCTTCTCTATAAAATCCTTCTCCAGGTACACATTCACCGCTTCGTGGGCATCCAGCGTTTCATCAGTTGAAAGGATAAGCCACTTGCCATCGCTGCGCTCTGCCAACGACAACTCCTGTTTCTTATAGCTCCAGACTACACGTGGTCCCTCCTTCTTTCTACTTACCCGCGCGTTAATAAAATTGGACCTCGAGTTCAGGATGGATTGTATCTTGCTGTGGAGGCGTTTCTCTGACCAATCCTTCCCGGTCTCACTCAATTCATCGAGTTCCCGGCCTATGATGGCTAAAGCCTCGTTTCTTGCATCGGCTTCCTTAACGCGCCTTTCCCGGTTAGTATAAACGACCGCCGAACGTTCTCGACCGTATATCTTCCTCTGCTTTTTTTCTGCATATATATGGCCTGCTCGACTACTGCGGACAAGTGTATCCGGGCCTATGGGAATATCTGTCATGCTAATAATTCTTTTTGCCTCGTTGGACGTTTTTGGTATGCCACATACCAATTTCCAGTTCATACCTTCTACCATTTCCACATGTTTCTTAGAGACGTTGCCACGATCCCAAATCAGTGTGCCTGAGTCTATGGATAGACCGTCTAAGCGAGCAAGGAGATTTTTCACGGTTGATGCGCTGTTCCGGTTTCCTTTATAGACAAAATGCGCAATAGGATGTTTATCATGCTTTGATACCAGTGCTGCAAGGTTCACCTGGCGACGGCGGATCCTTTCAGGGTTGTATCCAAGTTCCGCCAGAGGACAACTAACCCCAAAGAATAGCACGGTCGTAAGGTCGTAAGCCAGAGTTTCCTTAGCTCCCGGTGGGAGGGGATGGTCATGACGCCATTTCTGGTAGAGTGCATCATCCAGTTCGGCGCTCAGATCTGCAATATGTCCACATGCACCGTCATCCCGGCATACAAAATCGAGTGCCGAAAGAAACGCATCCTTTGTGAATTCTTTAGCTGGAACATCAACCAGATAAGGAAGATCCGTAGTAGGCACCCAGCGTTCCAGTTGGGTGGCACTCTCGGGATCGATGACTCTGTTGATCGCCCAGAGGGTCAGCAATTTCCCAGGAGACGGTCCATCCATGTGTGAATTTCCGCAGCAAATTCTGTCAATTATGGCTATAAAATCAAGATCTTGCGCAATCGCCCATAATAAGCGGACATCTCCCGTCCTATATGAGTTGGATAGATTTACGCGATCCAAGACCCGTTTGCGCGTTTTTTCAGTTGTTGATAGTTTATCTTCGGGGCCGATATAGCGTACGAATTTGCTAATAACCTTCTTCCCTTGCCTTATGGATTTGTATTCCGCGAGGTATACTCGATTGCCTCGCTTGTGCCTTTTGATTGCCATGTAGGAGTTATAACACCTACACATATATAAACTTCAGAGTCAAAAAGCATCTCAAATAATGAGCCTGATAGCGCCAACATCGCATAAGAATGGATTTTTAGCACCCATTTGATGATGTGTAGGTGGCACATCTAATTCTGTTCAGGTCTATACACTTCAAGTCGTTTTCCACTTTCTCTTTTATTTTCCTATTCCGTTCTTTGTCCTACCGACTCCAGAATATTTACAATCTCTTCCACTGTCCTGTTCCAGTCTGTGCCTTTGCTTATTGTCCCTTTTGCGCCTGCTTTGAGTACATCCCTTTCTGCCTCTGTTCCGGCGTAGGCGGTGAAGAGGTAACAGTTTGTTTTTGGGTCCTTTTCAATTATCCTTTTGGTTGCTTCAACACCGTCCATCACCGGCATTCTGAGGTCCATCAGCACGAGGTCCGGTTTCTGTCCTTCGTTTGCCAGTTTGCTGTACATTTCAACTCCCTCCTCCCCATTTAGGGCACTGTGCACGGTGAACGTGTGCTTCTTAACCCGCGCTAAAAAATTGGGTATTAGTATGTGAAAAGCTTCTTCATCCTCCACAAGTAATATATTATATTCCATTTTTATTTTTATCCCTCACCTTCCTCTCCCTCTAAATACTTTCCCGCCAGCGCATCCCGCACCAGTTTCTGGACTTCCTCGTTTCTTTTGCGTATTGCCCTGATTTTCTCTTTTTGGGCGTCGTCGAGATTGCTGCTTTTAAGTAATAAATCAGTGTTTCCTCCAATGATAGCCACCGGCGTGATAATTCTGTGTGATGTTTCTTTTAGAAAGTGTTCTCTTAGTCTATAAGCCTCTTTTACCTTCTCCTCCGCCTGCTTGCGCTCGGTGATGTC
>JAUWVD010000042.1 GCA_030617585.1 Candidatus Methanophagales archaeon | reverse complement strand
TATCATATATATAGAATATAGTGGGACATACGGGGACTCAAAACTCGTAAAGGATTTGAGTGAATCAATAAGCGAAGCATCACTGTTCTACGGTGGTGGAATAGACACAAAGGAGAGGGCTACCGAGATGAAGAGCTATGCAGATGTTATCATAGTGGGAAATGTAGTGTATACAAACGAGGAGAAATTTCTTGATACTGTTCCCGATCTGTGAATAAGATTGCAAAAACCAAAAAGTCAGTTGGAGTGGAAATGATGGGGTGTGTGCCTTATCAAAACAAAGCCCCTGTTATTGCTTCTGATTTTATCTTCAGCAGATACCCAGTATATGGTGATTTCTTTATCTCACAAATCTCTGACAGTTTCTTATTCCCTATTTCTATCTCTTTTATCTTCTCTATGTCCTCCTCTTCTATCTTTACTCGTAATCCATCCAGTTGTATAACATTAGGCAATTCCTCTCCTGCTTTAGGCAGAATCGTCATTTCTATCATATCTTTTATGAACAAAGGAGAAGCAGCTATTGGGTCCTCCTCTATATCTAACCTCTTCTCAGCCAAAGCTTTTTCTAACTCCGAAGCCACTGCGTATAACCGCTCTATTTCATCTTTATTTCTCATTCTGGCAGTCTTCCGTCCTACACCACCTACATAATGCTCTAATTCCATTTCTGAAGGGCCTCCTACTATTATATATGGTATGTCAATTTTTTCACATAATTTCACTTTCTCTTCTATGCACTCTTCAAAAGTACCAAAAATAAACACTGCCGCATCAAATTCCTCTATTATCCGCTTCTCTTGCGTTGTCATCTGCGCTATCCTTCGTCCAACGCCCCGGGCCAGCCCCATCATATTAGTGATCGCACCACTTCTACGCAGAAATTCTGCTATATCACACATCGGATCGACAGCGTGATGCTTTCCAAGAGAAGGAACAACTACTATTATCTCCGTTCCAGCCAGAGCCAACTCCTTGAACTTCCCACCGAGTTCCTTTATCTTATCCCTTATTTCTCGCTCATCCTCTTCGGGGAATGCTAAATGCATCATAGTCTCGGTCTGCATAACAGATTCTTGCAATATAAACCCGCCTAAATCCCCTACTAACTCTTTCAACTCGTAAAACTTATACACTCCCCCTTCAAACATCATTATCTTATACATACTCACTCACCATCTCTTCCACTTTATTCTTCTGTTCTTCCCCTATCGGATTTTCTGAAGCTATAATAGCAACGGAATTGGCAGAACGCATAGGCGACCGAACTCTTGCACCTTCTGGTATTATAGTATCTAAAGCATACAAAATCCGTGTTACTAAATCATCTTTCGGATCATAAAGCACCAACTTTAAGAGTTCCTCTATTTCATTATCCTCTAATTTTAACAATAGCTCCAATCTGCCTACTTGCTCAACTTTCTCTCCGTACTTATCCCAAAGTGAGGCAAGTAATTTAGGCGCATATTTCTCTGTTGTAATCCTCAACTTTTTTTCTTCCCGGAGTGTTACGTCCCATACCGTAACAGGTCTTGACACACGCCCTATCTTAGTAGCGATAACAAAAACGAACTCCTTCGGGTTGCAATGCATATATACATGGTCTATATTACTTCTTAGCCCGGCATCTCGAAAAGTATCCTGACAGATCTTCGTGTATGATTCATTTGCAAAATCACTCCCCCCTTCTACTTTTACCTCCATCTCAATCACCTTCTTCCTTATTGCCTTTATTTTATAAAGAAAACATAAATTTAGTAACTTATTTATATATTCCTTTTTTGCTTTTTTATCCTCTGGCCCGAGACGCACCCACTGCCTTGGGTGCCACCTATAGGATTTCCAGGGCTTCCAAATTGGTGCATACATCTTCCAAGAACCGCGGCACCCCTCGCAAGCGCATCATCTACGAATATCACCTCTTTGTCCATATTCCTACCAAATAGGTCACTCAACTTCTCCAGTATTAACTCTGGCTTCTTCCCGGTAATACCCGCCCTACCGGTGATACCTATTTTCGTATCGGGTAATAATATCCCTTCCTCTTTTGCTATCCCTACTAACTCCTCAACGACACATGCCGTCACCTCGTCTATTACTGCCATAACATAGCACATGCTCTCTTCACGATGTACATCTGCACCTATCTCTGCTATCTTAGGCAGGTCTGAAAGGTTATCTCCTGCATCTACGCCTATCAGCGTGACGCCACCTTTCCTCGCCGCATCCACATTTACCGGGGACCCGCCAAAAAGCGTTCCGGACATAATCTTCTCTACTCTCAAATGTCTCATGACATCTTCGGCATAACTTTTCACCACGTCCCTCTTTATTTTTCGCTTTAAGTTACCCTGTGGGCAATCAAGTACAGAAGGATATTTCTCGCTTACAATATGAGAAATAAAGGCATCGGGGATTGCTCCTGCCAGGCCACAGAAACTACCTGTAACTTTTGAATAAGGCTCTTGGTCATCGGTCACACGACCAGCGAGAGTAGTGCCAAAATCCAATGATAGAACGGGATTTCGATAGTCAACATCGAGCCATTTCGCCGCTTCCTTAAGCCCCGCGGTTACAAGCTCGCCCTCCATTTCATTCGCTACTAAGGACTCGCCCGCAGGTGCTTCGTTACTGGTCACAGCGCCATCAAAATATGTCTTCTCCATCCGTGAAAATTTCCTCAGGTCGGGATGGATGTCATTTACTGTCATAGGCGAGATCATCTTTCGCGGTGGGATTCCTGCAAGCATGCAGCCATTAGCTAGAGCTTTTATTACGCCCTGCATTTCATCTATAGAAGAGAATCCCGCTGTTACTCCTGAGGACCGTACAACGAAATGTAAATCGGGAATGCTGATTCCGGCAGCACTTGTGCATTCTTGCAGCGTCTTAGCCACTAACTGTGCAATAGAATCTTCAGAAAGCTCGACCATCGTTATCGTATGACAAAATGCAGCCTCATGTGCTAGTGCTTCTCGTGTCATCCGGACCGCTTTATCCAATATATATGTCTTCCCGCTTTTCAGGTCGGTCGCACTCAATATAGTTTTAGTGGTGCTGTTGCCGAGCTCCACACTCGCAACGATGAAGATGGGCTTTAGTGTCAGGTCGCCTCTTGAAAGCCGTAATGTGAAAAATAAATCACTATAGCTAATTCTCTGCGTCTTTAGCAGTTTCGGATGATGCTTCTTTCCAAATAGCCCCATAGTATCATTACTCCTATTCTACCTCTTGAATACCACTTATCTTTCTTATCTATTAACTAGTTCCCTTTTCTTGTATCTTATTATCTTTCGGGGATATAATAAATTAAAAATGGAAAAGCTTTTATAGTACTAACAACTCTAAGCTTTCTCATGGAACCAATAGTAATGTTGTTTGCATGGATGCTGATAATAGCGTTCTTGGCATTCATTGCGTGCATGTTTGAGGACTTGGAGTCAGATATAGGATCGCAGAGCAATCCGAATTCGCAGATTCAGTTAGCGCCAGAGATGGGGTACATACACAGGTACTTCAACAAAGCGATTTCGGGAGAAGGGTTGTCTTATGCGCTTTCTTGCACTATCTCAGGGACCATAGCAATGTTGATATTACTGCAGTTAGAGTCAGTTGGACCAACAGCAGCATTATTGGCAATACCTGTGGGTGCAGCAGTGGGATCGCTTGTGCACATGGTTCGATCGTCAGTATGCCATGTGGGAAGAGAAGCGGCGCATAAACGATTTGAGCAGCCTATTTATCTCGATGTCTTATACGGGCATCTGCTGCCAATAGCAACCCACAACTTCCTGGCTGTGATATGCATTACGGCGATCGCGTACATACAGAGCAATTTGGGCATTCTTTCAGGTGTTGCAGGGGCAAGCAATCCGTTCCCACTTCCTTTACTGTGCCTCATCTGGGGGCTAACAGTAGGTGCAATCGGATCGTCTACAGGTGATATACACTATGGAACAGAGAGAGCGTTTCAGGATAAGCCATTCGGTGAAGGTAGACGAGTAGTTTACCACGGCCAAATCTGCCGATACGGTGCTTGCGGTACACGGACGTCAAAGGATGTAGCGGCTTTCTGTGCGAAATACGGTGGTCCCGCAACGGGTTTGGCGTTTGGGCTCATCGTGTTGTTCGAGAACTGGAGAACAGTGATAGGAATGACACTCGGAGGCGTGGCTGGCCCAGGTTGGAACCCCAGTCTAGCAGCAGCATGGGGCATTGGAATAGGGATAGTGATTGCAGTAGTACTAGTAATACTAGCCAGGACGATAGAGAAGTGGGCAAGGAACAAATACGGGCCTTTCGTAGGGGAGTAAGAAAAAAATGAGTAAGAGAAAAGAGAAAGAAATTATTATAAGGAGTGAAAAGAGATGATAGAAACACTTTTGTTGGTATTAGTATGCATAATAATCGGAGGACTATTGTCGTCTCTTGCGGTTCATTTAATGCCTGTAGGGGGAGCGCCAGCGGCAATGGCTACTGCCACGGGAATTGCAACCGGATGTGTGATGCTGATGACAGGGGCAGCAGTTACGGGCTTATTCACAGCGTCAACGGTGGCGAGTTTTTGGGTGACAAAACCAAATGTAATCCTTGTTGCTCTGTCAGGTGCTGTAGGCTCAATGTTGATGATAGGGTTCACCATGTTTGTTGGGAACCTGATATACATCTTTGGTGCTGGTATAGTGCCCTGTTCTGGTAGAGTGGCAGTGGATCCAATAACCAAGGACTCGCAGACTGAATACAAGACACCACGGACAGATGGACACGGAGTTCCGACAGCGAGTTTCGTCTCTGGAATACTAGGCGGTTTTTCAGGTGGATTTGGCGGAGCACTTATTTATGTCGTGCTCGTCTCAGACAGCTATGCACACTTCTCTGTAGCGACTGCAGGGATAGTGGCAATGGGTATCTTTATTGCCAACGCAATCATCGCAGCGTATAACATCGGGGGGACGATAGAGGGATTCCATGACCCGAAGTTTAAGGCTCGGATACGAACGGGGCTTACCTGTTCATTAATCGTGTCTGTGCTTTGTGGGGTCATCATAGTGATAGCAATGCTTACCGGCACGTTAGCAGGGGGTGTAATGTAAAGAGATGGGAGAAGAAGAAGTAAAACAAGAAGAGAAAGAGATAAAAGAGAAGCCAAAAGAGAAGTTTAAGCTATCCTTTGACTATTTCAACGAGTCGAGGCTGGGGATTTTTGCGCTTATTATTGGTATAATAGTAGCGATATTCCCTGGACTACCGGCATTCATCAAGGGGATAGGTATGATGATAGTCCTTCTGTGGGGTGCGGATTCAGTGAGGAAAACCGCCAGATACGGATTAGGAACCGGTGTTCCATCAATAGGCGTGTTAGCAATGGGATTTGGTATCGTAGGAGGAATAACAGGAATTGCTGTAGCTTCATTGAGCTTTGGAACGTTAGTCGTGGGCGGAGTGGAAATAGCATTCGGCGTATTAGCAGGTGTTGCGCTTCTCGCACTGCTGGGTTTTGTATCTGGCAATTTGGCAAATGGAGATAAGTTCATCAATATGAAGATACCGGGCTTGGAGCGAGGGATGACGGAGTTAGGCATAGCAGGAACACTGGCGGTGCTAATTGAAACTTCCATTATATCGGGGACGTATGCTATTACGAACGTACTGCCAAACGCAATAAACAATGGAGTAATCGCAGTGATTTTCATTATATCTGCTTTTGCTATGCTTCAGCCTCTTAACACATGCCTTGGTGCAGACGAGAGAAGGGGGAGAACGCTGCTCATGTCTATCGAGATAGGTGGAATAGCAAGTATCATCCTGGGGCTAGTGACAACACTGACTTTATCGGCAGTTCAGGGTGTACCGTTGATTGTACTTGGTGCTGTTGTCTGGGTGGTCTTTTACAGAGCATACATGAAAGCGTGTCTAGAGGAAGCATATGCGGTTAAGGGCACTGGACTGATAAAGACATTAGGAGGCTAAGAAAAGAGATGGTAATAGTAATAAATGAAAAATACAAAGTTGTCTTGGAAGAGTCAACGCTGACAGTAGGAGAAGCCAGGCCAGGTTTTTACAAGGTTAGTTTAGCGCCGATAGACGAGCAGTTGTGCATCTTAGAAGATGCCGTTGATGACCTGCTCAACGTTCTTGACCCGACGACTACTTATGCGATGGCACAGCCTAACAGAGAGGGAATAACAAACATAGCAGGTTTTATCACGATGCTGATGGTAGGACTGACGTTCGGTATCCTGGCAGTAGCACTTGTGCTGTATGCAATAGGATTTGGATTTGGGGGTGCATAATAATGGTAGAGAAGAAAGAACCAGCAGAGGGATGGCCCGTAGCGACGGGAGATTATGAAGCGGGTGATCCAGAGAACCCCGTGGCGGTTTCCTCAGGAGGCGGTCATTTCAGTGATGCTGCGATACAGGAGTTTTTCGCTGCCGGAGCTGCAATAGTAGGGTCATGTAAGACAGAGAACATTGGATTGGAGAAGCAGATAGCGAATATTATCGCTAATCCAAACATAAGGTTCTACATCCTTGCAGGACCAGAAGTTCCGGGACATATAACTGGCGGCTCGCTGTTGAAACTGCATGAGAAAGGTATAGACAAGGAATCGCATAAGATAGTAGATGCACCGGGAGCAATACCATTCATCGAGAACGTGCCACCTGAAGCGGTTGAGCGGTTCAGACAGCAGGTAGAAATAACTGAGATGATAGGTTCAGAAGATGTTGGAGCGATAAAAGCGAAAATAGCGGAATTTAAGTCAAAAGACCCTGGTGCCTTTCCTGAAGACGCGATGATAGTGCAGGTGGGAAAAGAAGAGGAGGAAGCGGCAGAACTGGTAATACCATTAGCTATGTCTGCCGATCCGTACATGGGCACAATCACCGATGCAGTAGAGAGTGTGAGATATAAGTCACAGGTGCTGGCAAGGGACTACAAGTTATCAATGGCAATATCAAAGAATACCATTCTTGGGTTAGCCGCAGGACTTTTGCTCGCTTTAGTTGTCGCTATACCTTTCATTGCGTATTTAGCATTAACGGGGGTGATTTAAAATGGGTGCACAGAAGGTTACACAACAGACTCCGGAGACGGCAGTGATAACGGCGAAGATAGAGGATTTAAGGAAGCTAATAACGGTCATAGGGAAGGATTCGAGATTCGCAGCGGGGCTTTGGGTCGGTTTTGTAAAAGGATTTGCACTGGGCATCTTTATAACCCTCGTGCTTGCCGGCTTGAAGATAGTGTTAATGGGGGTGAAGTAGGTAGCGATGGCAGAAGAAGAGAAAAGCGAAGAAGAAGTGGTAGAGGAACTGGAGAAGTTAGAAGAGGAACTGGAGAAGGAGTTACGTGTCCCCATACCAATTGCAATAACACCACCGGAACAAACGAAATTGCTGGATAGGTTGACTGTGATGGATGAGAAAGTCGAGTTCGTAGCTGGTGAACTGGCGCAAAAACAGGGCGAGAAAATTGGCACAGCACTTGGCATATTGTACGGTGCGGTAGTAGGGATACTGATATTTGTGATGTTCTTAATCTAAAATAAAAGAGAGCGGATAAGAAAATTTTAAGGAGGACAGGAAAGGAAAAAATGTTTTTGTTTGATAGGAAGCAGGATATATATGAAATAGGCGGAGTGAAAGTAGGAGGTCAGCCCGGCGAGTGCGCAACTGTTATGTGTGGCACGATATTCTACGCGAAGCATTACCTCGTCGAGGATGCGGAAAAAGGTATATTTGATAAGAAAGCGGCGGAAGACGTGCTAAACAAGCAGGATGAGTTTTCTGATTTAACCGGTAATCCATGCATGATGCAGATATTCTCGGAATCGCCAGAGGCGATGGAGAAAGAAATTGCGTTCTGTGTAGAGAAGAGTGACTCACCCTTCTTGATTGACTCGACCGTTGCGGAGGCAAAGGTTGCAGGGCTAAAGTACGTGGACGAAGTGGGATTAACAGACAGAGCGGTGTACAACTCGATAAACGTGTCGTGTTCACCGGAGGAGCTGAAAGCAATAGAAGAATCCAAAATAGAAGCAGCGATTAT
>JAUWVD010000182.1 GCA_030617585.1 Candidatus Methanophagales archaeon | reverse complement strand
AACACAACAACTTATTCAAACATCCACCTCCCGCTCATACGTCTGAACGAGCATGCCCTTACTCTGCTCCCATGGTTCTCCAGTCTTGTAAAAATTGAACCGCCTCATAGCTCGCTCACAAGGTTCATTTCCCGCTAAGATATTTACGTAATTCACTGCAGATTTATTCGCTTTGGCGAATTCATAGAACTGCTCATACATTGCAGAAGCGACACCTTGAGCACTGTATTCCGGATGAACCGCCTGTTGCTCGCCGAAACACCCTCTCTCCGTTATAGAGGCTTTATACACGCCCACTAATTTACCTTCTATACGAACGCCGAAGAAATAATGACCTGAATCCATTTCGCTCTTTATCTCCGCCTCATTTATCGCTCGCTTCTCACGCCATTCCTTCGGATATTCATATGCCTTAGGCCATACTTCCTTGTAGAGCGTGGAGATGTCCTTGGCATCCTCTTCTCCCAGCTTTATTGCCCTGCGTTTCTCGCCGGTATAATCATCCTCTGTGACACAGATGCTCATCTTCCTGAATTATAGATGTACCTATAACTTTAAATTTAAATTGATTTTTTATTTCTCCATGAACCTTCTCTGCAGCACAATCACTTCACTACTATCCTTTGCCTCAGAATATGCAAGTAGCATTTCCTCGTTTAATCTCAGAAATTCGGTCCCCCAGTTAAACCGCCCCAAAATATGTTGACATTGCTCTTGCTCACCGAGAATAAATAGAGCAGCGGCAAACGCCTCTGCGGAGTTCAAGAAAAAGGGTTTGCCATAGTTTATAGGATTTGCAGCTATTAGATACGGAAAAGCACGCTTCTTCCTCTTTATTGCCCTCAAAGTATCTACAAAAGCGTCTATTTTAGACCACGAGCAATCGAAAACGGTTATGCTGCTCGCACTATCGGCAGGCGAGAGCGCCTTCTCCGCAATAGGCACCAGCAGGATGGTATTATACGGTATTCTCTGCATCGTTTTGACTGATTTTATCAAGCCAGCATGTGCTAATCTCTTCGCTGTGCACTTCTTCGGGTCGCACTGACCTGCATCGTATGCGTACAGTTGCATCATACTTAAAGGTTTTTGCATGTAAAAACGAGTTAGAATAACAGCGGTATTTTTTCCGTTAACGCTTGCAATAGCTGCTCGGACCTGAACGGTGGCACATTAACCACTTTTAAGGGCTTTATTAACTCTACAATTCTGGCAGTACTGATCTCTTCCTGCGAATATGTTGGTGTTACGAGTTGAACCGCAGCCAGGTACTTCTTAGGTTCGTATACCAGCATCTGCCCGGGCTTGACACCGATAACAATATCTAAATCGTTTAGACCGTTCCAGGGCAGAGCTATGTCACTATAACTCTCTATGACCACATATTCATGCTGCGCCAGCATCCTCATATACGCTAACTCAACTGCGAGGCTATAATATCTCTCGGTTATCGTATTTAACGTTTTTAAATCACGGACCGGGTAAATGGTGGACGCATTAGCACGTATATTTCTAAAATCCGCATTGTTATAATCGGCAGACAGAGCTTCGTTCTCAACCACCAGATTCTTCACTCCGTCCTTATACCAAAGCGTGACGCGATCGAGTATGAAATAGGGGATTTGTGAAATCGGATTGATGCAAGATGGTTCTGCCCATAACCTGTGGATGGGGTTGATAAATTCTTCTATCTGTGTCGTCGATACCGAACTGTAAGCGGAAGCGGAACTTAAACGTTTCGCATCCTTCCCGTAGAGCCGCCCCTGGGTCAAAGCTTCATGCACTACGTCATAATCATACCACACGCTGTTGCCAGCTCTTGGCTTGAAGCCACTGGCATTAACCCCCTCTTCTCTTAAGTAAGCCAGTAACGCCAGTGCAAAACTCGTCTTCCCCGCATCTTTCTCTTTCAGCCCTACAATCAAAGCCTTGTAGTTATCGTAATACGTACCGATGATTTCTCGCTCATTATCTCTTTGTTCCTTTGTTTCTTTCATCGTTATAGCTGTTTTTTATTGGCGATGAATGATATTTTTGTGGTCGCCCGCAAAACACGTACTGTTGTCTACCTATAAACAAGTATTTAGGTATTTGTCTTGGACCAACGTAACTACCTTGTAGCCTTTAAGTAAGGTATACGATGGTGTGAACCGTTCCAATTAAGTAATTGCCTCTTCATACATGGATTCTGTTAAATTAAATATCCTTTCCCAATCATACCTACTTGCATTCTCTATACAGCTCCCCGCCATATCCGCTCCTTCATCCAGCCCCCGGAGTATATTATCCGCAGCGTCCGTCTCTGAAAGTTCACATATAAAGCCATTTCTATCGTGTTCTATAAAATCGCATACCGCCTTCATTTTATGATTTACTGTGATAACCGGCAACCCACACGCATTCGCCTCCAGCGCCGCGATTCCAAAACCCTCTCTGGACGAAGGCAGCATAAGCACCTTCGATGATTTCATATATGCAATCACATCGTCATGGTCACCTAAAAATCCAGTAAACTCGACATTAGATTCTAATCCCAAATCATAAGCCAACTTCTCTAACTTACTCTTCTCAGGACCTTCGCCGATGATCTTACATTTCACCTCTGGCATCTCTTTCTTAACCAACTTTACCGCTTTAAGCAGAACATCCACATTCTTCTCCTTGATCAACCTTCCGGCGAATATGACATCTGATTCTTCATCTGATGCTTTTATCTGTCTTATCATTTCAAAATCTATCCCATTTGGGATTATTTTGATATTGTTCTTCACTCCGATCCGTTTTAAATCATTCTTCGTTCTTTCTGAAACCGCAATCATTTTATCAGTTAAATGCGTGGTCGTTTTCTCAATCACTTTCCCAAATAT